>JAEYYV010000065.1 GCA_023428295.1 Pseudomonadota bacterium | reverse complement strand
GGCCCCGCGGGGGGCAGCTCCGCTGCGGTCGAGACGTTGCCCGCCGTCGCCGACACGGCGCCCGCGGTGAGCACGAAGCCCAGCAAGAAACCCGTGAAGAAGCCGGTGAAGCCCGCCACAAAACCGACGACAAAGAAGCCCGAGCAGACGCACACCTTGATCGAGACCGACTTGTGATTCGTCTCCTCGGCGCCATCCTCCTCGTATCCAGCACGGCGTTCGCGCAACCCGCCCCGGAAGGCGGCAAGGTGGACGCGAAAGCGCTCATGCAGTCGGGCGTGCGCTTGTTCGAAGCCAAGGACTACCTGGGCGCGCTCGCGGTGTTCAAGGACGCATACGCGCGGTTCCCGAGCGCGAAGATCCTGCTCAACATCGGAACCACGCAGAACCTGCTCGAACGCAAAGCCGATGCGGGCAACACGTACCAGCGCTATCTCGATTCGCCCGACGCGGATCCAGGGAAGCGCAGCGACGTGCTCGCGGCGCTCGCCGAGATCGACAAGGTCGTCGGTCGCCTCGAGATCACCGTGACACCCGACGACGCCGAGGTGCAGGTCAACGACGGCGAGTGGCAACCGGCAGCGACAGCGTCGCTCGTGCGTGTCTCGGAGGGCGCGTTCACGGTGCGCGCGCGCCGCGACAAGTACGGCCCCGAGACGACGTCCGCGCAGATCGTTCGCGGCGCGCGCGCGGCGATCGCGATCACGATGACCGCGCTGCCCGAAGAGATCCCCTTGGCTGTCGGCGGCGGTTCCGGCGCGGGTCCCGAGGCGCCGATGGTGCTCGCACGAGGCCCTCGCTCGCGCGTGGGCCTCGTCGCGTTGGCGCACCTGGATATTCCGCACGGCGGTGGAGCGGGCATCGTGGGGGTGACGTTCGACGTGGTCGATCGCATAGAGGTGCGCGGCGGTGCGATCCTCGGTCCGCACTACGGCGCGTATGCGGGGACGAGCGTCGCGATCCTGACGGGCAACACGCGACCGTACGTCGGCGCGGGTGTCCCGCTGTTCTTCTCGAACGGCGCGCGCGTCGGCATGCGCGGCGCGGGCGGGCTCGAGGTGCGGCTCTCGACGAAGCTCTCGCTGATCGCCGAGCTCGGCGCCGAGATGATGCTGAACCCCGAGGACAACATCCTCCGCCTCGCCTTCATCCCCGCGGTCGGCGCGAGCGGTCGGCTCTAAGCTCCGATCGCAGCGAGCGCGATCGCGGCGTCGCCGGCGAGGAACACCGTGATCTCGTCGAGCTGACGGCCATCGACGAAGCCGGCGGCCATCGCGCCGAGGTCGGGATCCTCGCGCGAGATCTGCGCGACCGATGCCAGCTCGGCGGGCAGCTCCATCGGCGCGAGGACGTTGATATGTGTGCCGCGCCGGACCGCACCGATCGTGACCGGCGCGTGGATGCACACGATGTCGCACGCGAGCGCCTCGGCGAGCGGCACAGCGCGCGTTCCTTCGACCGCGCCACCATGACACCGCAGATCGACCGGCGCGAACCAGGTGCGATGTGCGTCGAGCGACAGCGCGCCCGCCGCGGCCGTGCTCGCATCGACGACGAGGCCGAAGCTGCGCGGTGTTCCCACCGCGAGGTAGTGCGACGCGACCGCGCCGATCGCGGCGAGCGCACGATCGCGATCACCCTCGACGCGCGCGACAGGTTGCTTGCGGGTAGCCGCAGCGACGTACGCGCGCTCGACGGCGAGCACCCACTCCACCATGACTAGAAGTCCGCTTGGCGCGGTGCGCGCGGGAACGGGATGACGTCGCGAATGTTCTCGACACCCGTGGCGTAGATGATCGCGCGCTCGAAGCCGAGGCCGAAGCCTGCGTGGGGCACGGTGCCATACCGGCGAAGATCGCGGTACCACCAGTAGTCCTTGGCATCGAGGCCCATCTCGGCGATGCGCCGATCGAGCACCTCGAGCCGCTCCTCGCGCTGGCTGCCACCGATGATCTCGCCGATGCCCGGTGCGAGCACGTCCATCGCGGCGACGGTCTTCTCGTCGTCGTTCTGGCGCATGTAGAACGCCTTGATGTCGCGCGGGTAGTTGATGACCGCGACCGGACCTTTGATCACGGTGTCGGTCAGAAACTTCTCGTGCTCGGACTGCAGATCGGTTCCCCACTTCACGGGGAACTCGAACTTGGTCCCGGAGGCCTGCGCCTTCTCGAGCTCCTTGACCGCGTCCGTGTACTCCATGCGCGCGAACGTCGCTTCGATCATCGTCGACAGGCGCGTGACGCAGTCCTTGTCGACGAACTTCTCGAAGAACGCCATGTCGTCTTTGCGCTCGGTGAGCAGCGCTCGATAGATGTACTTGAGGAAGTCCTCGGCGAGCTGCGCGTCGGCCGCGAGATCGGCGAACGCGATCTCCGGCTCGATCATCCAGAACTCGGCGAGGTGGCGCCGCGTGTTGGAGTTCTCCGCGCGAAACGTAGGCCCGAACGTGTAGACCTTGCTCATCGCGAGGCAGTAGCTCTCGACGCTCAGCTGGCCCGACACCGTCAGGTGCGCCTGCTTGCCGAAGAAGTCCTTGTCCCAATCGACGCTGCCGTCGGGCAGACGCGGCGGATTGGCGGCATCGAGCGTCGACACGCGGAACATCTGGCCCGCGCCTTCCGCATCGGAGCCGGTGATGATCGGCGTGTGGATCCAGAAGAAGCCGCGCTCGTGGAAGAAGCGATGGATCGCCTGCGCGAGCGTGTGCCGCACGCGCGTCGTCGCCGAGATGATGTTCGTGCGCGGACGCAGGTGAGCGACCTCGCGCAGGAACTCCGGCGTGTGACGCTTGGGCTGCATCGGGTAATGGTCCGGATCGTCGACCCACCCGACGACCTCGACGGTGTCAGCCTTGATCTCGACGGCCTGGCCCTTGCCCTGCGAAGCCACGAGCTCGCCGGTCGCGCGCACCGCGCATCCCGTGGTGAGCTTCACGATCTCGGTCGCGTAGTTGGCCAGCTCGGCGGGCGCGACGACCTGAAGCGGATCGAAGCAGGTGCCATCGCTGACGGCGAGGAACGAGAGACCGGCCTTCGAGTCGCGGCGCGTGCGAATCCATCCTTCGACGGTGACGCGGCTACCGACGGCCTCTTTGCCGGCGAGAATTTCAGAGATGCGAGTGGCCACGACTTACTCGCGCGCCGCGTCTTTGCTGCCCACCACCGTCATGTTCATACCGATCTGAACGGACACCGCCTTGCCATCGACCTCGATCACCGTCTTGCCGTTCAAGTACCAGCCGAAGCTGCCGGTCGAGAACTGCTTCACCTCGGCGAGCATCTCCTGACCGTTGATCGAGATCTTGAGGGGCGTTGCCTTCTCGGCGAACTGCGCGGCAGTGACGGGACACGAGGTCTTGGGAGGCATGGCGCGCATACTAGCGCGAACGCAGCGCCAGATGGCCGAACGCGGCGACCACGAGCGCGTGTTCGATGCGCCCGTCGCGCACCATCGCGTAACACTCGTCGAGCCGCGCGAGGTCGACCTCGATGAGCTCGCTACCGTCGAAGTGCGGCTCCGTCGTGCGCTCGGCGTCCACGGCGAGGTACGCGTGCAGCATGTTGTTCTGGATCGCTGGATTGGGCGAGATGGCGCCGAGCTTCTCCCATCGCGACGCCGTGTAGCCCGTCTCTTCGGACAGCTCGCGCGCGGCCGCGGTCAGCGCGTCTTCTCCCGGATCGACCATGCCGCCCGGGATCTCGAGACAGATGCGATCGACGCCGGGGCGGTACTGCCGGATCAGCACGACCTGCTCGTCGCGCGTGATCGCGATGACGTTGACCCAGTCGGTCGCCTCGATCAGCGAGAACCGTTTGACCGCACCGGTGCGCGGATGAGGCGAGTCGCGAAAGTGCGTGCGAAAGATCCTGTAGTCCGCGCCTTCGGTTCGCGCGCCGAGCGTCCAGCGCAGATCGTCATCAGACATGCTCGTACGCTAACAGAGCTCGTCGTTTCACCGAGCCGATTCCGACGACGAAGTTCGCGCGTTGCTCACGCGAACACTGTAGTTTCGAATCGTGGAACGAACACCGAAAGCAGACGAGCTCGTCGTTGCATTGTGGTTGCGCGCGATCGCGCTGAGGACTGCAACGCAGAGCGCGAAGCACGTCGAGGATCACGTCGTCGATTTGTTCAAGCTCGCAGAGCCGCCGTACCGTGCGCAGGTCCGCGCTTGAACGACTCGAGCGCGTCGCGAATCGCTTCGATGAGTCGCATGGCGCGCATCGGCTTGGCGACGTGCGCGTTGTATCCAGCGGCGCGCGCTTTCGCTTTGTCCGATTCGCGGACATGAGCCGATAGCGCGATCGCCGGTGTCATGCCGCCGTTCTCTGCGGGCAGGCTCCGGATCTGGCGGATCAGCTCGAAGCCATCGACACCCGGCATCTCGAGATCGCTCACGATGATGTCGGGGCGCGCGATGGCGACGTTGCGCAATGCGCTCTCGGCGGACGACGCGGCCGTGACGTCCGCGCGCGCTTCGCTGAGGATGCGCCGCACGAGGTACAGCACATCGGTGTCGTCATCGACGACGAGAATCTTGAGCCCTGCGAGGGCCGATCGATACGTGCTCGACAGGGACATGTAAGGGCGGTCGAGCAAGCTAGATGCCACCGCACGGATCGACCCCTGCGGCCGCAACTATCGGCCCGAAATGACAGGGTGAAGTCTCAATGTATCGCTCGCATGCACGGGGTGGTTCGGTGAGAGTGGAACCGTGTCGTCTCGTCTCGCACTCACACTGCTCGTGACATTCGGGCTCTGCCCCACGCCGGCCCGAGCCGGCGGATTCGGCATTCCCGAGATCGGCGTCCGACGCACGAGCATGGCCGCTGTCATCGGCCGTCCCGACGACGTCTCGAGCATCTATCACAATCCCGCAGGGCTCACGCTGCTCGACGGATGGAACATCTATCTGTCCGCTGGCGTCGCCATGATCTCGACGGAGTTCGAGCTAGCGCCGTGGGAGCGCAGCGACGAGTTTCTCATGACGTCGCCGAACGCCAACGGCTATTACGATCCGATCCAGCCGAGTCGCGCGCTCGGTGTGATCCCGATGATCGGCGCGAGCGGCGAGATCATCCCCGACAAGCTCACGCTCGGCGTGGCGCTGTTCGTGGGGAACGCAACGGGCGCGGCGTTCGGAGAAGACGAGGTCACGCGCTATCACCTGATCGATGGCTACGTGATCGCACCGCAGGCGGTGGTCGCCGGCGCGTATCGCATCACCGACCAGATCACGCTCGGCGCATCCGTCGGCGTCATCAACTTCCGCGTCCACGGCAAGCGCGAGGTCTATCCGATCATCAACGGCATGGACATCAGCGGGCTCGCGGGCACGCGGCCGATGCTCGTGCTCGACGGTCAAGGCTGGGCGCCCTCGTGGATGATCGGCGCGTTCGGCAAGCCGCACGCGAAGGTGACGTGGGGCGCGACGATCACGGGCCGCGTCGATGCCGAGCTCGAAGGTCCCGTCGAGATCACGTACTCCGACGACGCACCGCAGCCCGGCGACATGCTCGTGGGACGCCAGACGACGAAGCAGCTCTTGCCGTGGACGTTCACCGCGGGCGCGAACGTCGACGTGCACCCGAACGTCGAGATCGGCACCGAGTTCCGCTACTGGTTATATCGCCAGTACGAGAAGCAGCACACCGACATCGTCGGCATCTTCTTGGTGCGCGAGCTCGAGACCATCAAGAACTATCGCGACTCGTTCCAGATCAGCGGTGGTGTTCGCGTCCACGATCTGTCCGCGGTCCCGGCGCTCGATCTCATGCTCGGCACGCACTTCGATCGCACGCCCGCACCGGCGACGACCGTCACGCTCGATCAGCCGACGTTCAATCACATCGGTCTGCACTCCGGCCTTCGCTACACCGTCGGCCGCATGCGCTTCGGCGCGAGCTACCTCCGCTACTGGTACGACATTCCGACGGTGACCGCATCGACGACCACGCCGCCGTCGAACTTCCGCGGACACGGCGTGAACAACATCTTCTCGATCTCTGTCGAGGCCAAGTTATGACTCAGATTCCCAAGCAAGGCCGCGCGGCCGACGACATCATGGCCGAGCTCGCGGAGCGTCAAGCGAGCGACACGAAGTGGCGCGAGGGCCGCGTGTTCTCTCTCGTGTACAAAGCGCCGGGCGCGGCGGGCAAAGCGCACGACGAGCTGATGCAGCGCGCGCACTCGCTCTACGCGGCGACGAACCTCCTGAACCCGATGGCGTTCAGCTCGCTGAAGACGCTCGAGACCGAGATCATCGAGATGACCGGTCGCCTGTTTCACTGCCCGGGCGCCGTGGGCACGGTGACGTCGGGCGGCACCGAGTCGATCCTGTGCGCGGTCGCCGCGTATCGCGATCGCGCGCGGCGCCGAAAGCCCTGGATCCTGCGCCCGGAGCTCGTCGTCCCGACGACGATCCACCCGGCGTTCGACAAGGCCGCGCACTACTTCGGCGTGCGCCTGAAGAAGATCCCCGTGGGCCCCGACCTCCGCGCAGACGTGCCGGCGATGGCCAAGGCGATCGGCTTTCAGACGATCGGCCTCGTCGGCAGCGCGCCCCAGTATCCGCACGGCGTCGTCGATCCGATCGTCGAGCTGAGCGACCTCGCGCTGCAGCACGGCCTCCCGTTGCACGTGGATGCGTGCGTCGGCGGCTTCATCTTGCCGTGGGTCGAGAAGCTCGGCCGCAGCGTTCCCGTCTGGGACTTCCGCGCGCCGGGAGTCACGTCGATCAGCGCCGACCTGCACAAGTTTGGCTACGCGGCGAAGGGCGCCTCGACGCTGACGTGGCGATCGATGGACGCCATGAAGCATCAGATCTTCGTCGCGACGGACTTCCCGGGCGGCATCTACGCGTCGCCGACGATGATCGGCACGCGCCCGGGCGGCCCGATCGCGGCGGCGTGGGCAGCGCTGTCGTCGCTCGGCGAGGACGGCTACGTCGCGCTCGCCAAGCAGGCGCTCGACGCAGCGGAGCAGCTCCGTCGCGGCATCGAGTCGATTCCCGGCCTCTCGCTGGTCGGCAAGGGCGACGCGACGATCGTCACGTACTCCACCGTCGAAGCCGCCGAGAGCGCCGGCGACTCGAGCTTGTGGTCTCGCGTGAAGCGCGTGGCCGGTGTGCGCAGTGGCGAGCCGATCTACGCGATCGCCGATCGCATGGAGGCGCGCGGCTGGACGATCGATCGCCAGCAAGCGCCCGCTTCGATCCACATGACGGTCACCGCGAACCACGGCGCGATCGTCAAGGACTACCTCGACGACCTGGCAGAGTCGGCGAGAGAGGTCCGCGCCAACCCGCAGCTCGCCAAGAGCGGCAGCGCGCCGATGTACGGCATGGCCGCGAAGATGCCGGTGCGCGCGCTCGTCGGCATGCAGGTGCGCAAGGTCATCAGCGATCTGTATTCGCGCAAGCCCGACGAAGGTGCAGCACGCGGCGATGGGAGCGCGCGATGAAGCGCATCGCATTTGCGCGCATCGCGCAGGAGTCCAACGCGCTCTCGCCGATCACCACGCCCCTGTCCGAGTTTCACGACGCGCACTATTTCGAGGGTGACGCGCTGATGAAGATCGCGACGGAGGGCCCCGAGGTGAAGGGCTTCTTCAAACGCGCCGAGCTCGGCGGCTTCATGCAAGCCGTCGCCGCGCGCAAGACCGAGATCGAGCCCGTTCCGCTGCTCAGCGCGTGGGCGTCGTCGGGCGGACCGCTGACCAAGGAGTGCTTCGAAGCCCTCGAGGGCCGGCTCCTCGAGATGCTGCGTGCCGCGGGACGCATCGACGGCATGTACTTCTGTCTGCACGGCGCGATGGGAGTGATCGGCGTGCAGGATCCCGAAGCGCGCCTCATGCGTGCCGCGCGGTCCGTCATCGGCCACGTGCCGCTCGTCGCCTCGCACGACCTGCACGCGAACATGACGCGCGAGCGCATGGGGCTCGCGGACGCGATCCTCGCGTACCAGACCAACCCGCATCGCGATCACGCGAAGATCGGCAAGAAGGCCGGCGCCATCGCGATCGGCACCGTGCTCGGCGAGATCAAGCCCACGATGGCGTGGCGCTCGCTTCCCGTGCTCCTCGCAGGCGGCAAGACGATCGACTTCCTCGCGCCGATGCGCCCCGTGTTCAAGCACATGAAGCGCGCGGAGAAGAACGGCGAAGCGCTCGCGGCGTCGACGTTCATGGTGCACCCATGGATCGATCATCCGAACGTCGGCTGGTCGACGCTCGCCGTGACGAACAACGATCCCGCGGGAGCCGAGCGCATCGCCGACGAGCTCGCCGAGATGTGCTGGGAGCGCCGCCACGATCAGCCGCCCGCGTTTCCGTCGGCGTCCGAGGGCATCGCGCAAGCGCGCTCGATGCGCGTGCGCCGCAAGCTCGGCTGCATCACCATGGCGGACACGTCGGACGTGGTCACCGCCGGCGCGCCCGGCGACTCGACGCACCTGCTTCGCGCGCTGCTCGACGAAGCCAAGGGCCTCCTCACCTACACCGCGGTCCGCGATCCCGCCGCTGTCGACACGCTGTGGGAGCGCGCCGATGGCGAGACCGTCTCGATCGCGATCGGCGGTGGCCTCGATCCCGCGCGCAGCAAACCGCTCCCTGTCACGGGACGCATCGCCTCGAAGCACGAGCGCGAAGGCTTCGGCAAGACGATCGTCCTCGAGGTGGAGCACCTCCGCATCGTGATCACGCATGGACCGTGCATGGTGATGCGACCGTCGTTCTACGCCGACGTCGGCCTGCCGATCATGAAGGCCGACATCGTGATGGTGAAGAACTTCTTCCCGTTCCTGATGTTCTTCTTCGCGTACTCGCGCAAAGCGATCTTCGTGAAGACGCACGGCACGACCGATCTCGACGCCGCGTTCCAGCTATCGTTCGACGGTCCCATGCATCCGCGCGATGCCGTCGAGGAGTGGCGCACGCGCGATCGCGAGCGTCGAGGCATCGCGCACGAGATGGCCGCGCCGCTCGTCGCCCCCGGCACCGCTGCCGTGCTCGCATGACCTACGTGCTCCTCGGCCTGATCGCGCTCACCGCGTTCACCGCCGAGGGCGCGATCGGATTCGGCGCGACGGTGATCGTCGTCAGCGTCGGCGCGCAGCTCGTGCCGCTCGACGTGCTGCTCCCCGCGTGGGTGCCGCTCAACATCGCGATGTCGACGTACCTCGTGATTCGCAACCGCGAGCACATCGCGTGGCGCTTCCTGCTCGTCGAGATCGTCCCGCTCGTCGCGCTCGGCACCGCGCTCGGGCTCGGCTTGTTTCACTTGCCGCACAAGACGCTGTTTGCCGCGATCCTCGGCGCGTTCGTGTGCCTGCTCGCGCTGCTCCAGCTCGTCCGCCCGCAGACACGCGCGCTCGCGCGCAGCTGGCAGTACGCGTTCCTCGGCATCGGCGGTATCGCGCACGGCCTGTTCGGAACGGGCGGGCCGATGATCGTGTACGTCGCGCGCAGGCGGCTTCCCGATGCGGCGTCGTTCCGCGCGACGCTGTGCCTGTTGTGGCTCGGGCTCAACCTGGCGCTCGTCGCCAACTACGCCGCGCTCCAGCTGTTCACCACGACGACGAGCGTCTACTCGGTGATCTTCGCAGCGCTGCTCCTGCCGGGCGTGCTCGCGGGCAACACGCTGCACCACGCGCTGCCACCGGCGACGTTCGAGAAGTGCGTGTGGATCGGCCTGTTGGTCGCGGGACTCGCCCTCGCGATCCGCTCGGCCCTCGCGCTCCAGGCGTGAGTGTCAGCCTCCTGGGGCATGCTGCGACGATGCAGGAAGAGACCTCCGATCCGCGCCTGTGGAAGAAGGACGGCTGGATCGCTCGGATCATCAAGAACGAAGAGGACGAGGGCTGGGCGGTCGAGTGCACGCGGCAGGGCGATCCGGAGCCCACGCTCGTCACGCACTGGACGATGGGACGCGACAAGAAGAATCCCAAGCCGATGGATCACGCGGCGTTCGCGACGATCGTGAAGACCGCGAGCGAGATCATCAAGCGGCACGAGCAGTCCGCGCGCGCCAAGCTGCACCGCACGATCTCGTTCGTCGACGCGGACGGCCGCGCCATTCGCTTCGATCTCGACATCGTCCCCGACGACGACGATCCACACGCGATCGCCTCCGCGTACGACGAGCACACGAACGAGCTCATCCGGCAGGGACGCGTGAGCGCGGCGTTCAAGCCGAGCGCGTCGACGGCCGCGCGCTTCCTCAAGACCGGCGAGTGACGAGCGGTGACCACGCGTTCTCGCCCGACTCGGGCGTGAGCAACCACAGCCAATCTCGCGCGCGCGTCGCGGCCACGTAGAGCGAGCGCGCGAGCTCCGGCGTCTTCGGCCAGAACGCTGGCGTGAGATCCGGGATCACGACGACGTCGAACTCGAGTCCGGAGACCGCGGCCGCGGTGGTGATGATGAGCCCCGGCTCGAACCGGAAGTCTCCGTCGAGGACGAGCGTGGGATCGAGCCCGCGCGACATCTCGGCGTGCAGCCGCCGCGCGTGCTCGGGCGTGCGCGCGATGACGGCGATCTGGCGCCACGGATCGCGCGTGATGAGCGCGTCGAGGTGCCAGCACAGCGCAGCGGTCTGGCCGAGCTGCGTCTCGCAGACGCTCGCCCACAGCGACGGATCCGGCGGTGGCTCGGGCGGAACCGACGCCGTGCCCGCGATGATCGCGCGACCGAGCTCGCTGATCGCGGGCCCGCTGCGATACGTGACCTCGAGCGTGATCTCCTGCCACGTCTGCCGGCGCAGCTCGGCTTCGGCGGCGGCCCACGTGGTGAACCACGCAGTCTCGTCCGTGGCTTGGCGGTGATCTCCCGCGAGCGTGACAGTTCCGCGGCTCGAGAGCGCGTCGCCGATCGCGGCGAGCTCGAGTGGCGAGCGCAGCTGCGCTTCGTCGATGACGATGTGATCGTACGCGGGGAGCTCCTCGGCGGGCGGCGGCAGCGCCCTGCGCCGGAGCAGCTCGAACAGCACGGGGACGTCCTCGGCATCGAACGTCGTCGCGTTCTCCATGCGCGTCCCGGCATCGATCGATTTTCCGTCGAGCGTCACGAGGCGATCGGCATCGACGCCGCGGTTCTGCTTCTCGGTGGTCGCCTCGAACTGCATGCGCGTGTGCTTGATCAGGTGCTCGATGGCGCGCGTGGGCAGCTCGCCACCCGAGGCGGCGACGATGCGCTCGAGGCGTGGCTTGTCGCCGAACAAGTGCAGCAAGCGCTTGCGCGTCTTGGACGTGTTGTCCTCGGACTTCGGCGCTTTCCAGCCGATGAAGTCATCGAGCACCGCGCGCACGGCGGGATGTCGCTTGAGCGCGATCACCTGCGCGTGCGCTCCCTCGGTGAGGCGATCGGGAAGACCGGAGAACGCAGCGCGTGCGCGTGCGACGAGCCAATCGTCGAGCACCGCGATCTCGAGCTTCGCGATGTTCAAACGATCCGCGAGCAGCCGCACCAAGCGGCGCAAGCCCTCCGTGGGGACGAGCACGAGCGCGCGGAAGCGGCGGTCGCGTTCGCGCGCGCGACGGGCGAGCGCGGCCACGCGATACAGCGCGACGAGCGTCTTGCCAACGCCAGCTTCGCCATCGAGCACGAGCGACGTGTCGGCGGGCAAGTCCACCGCGCGTTGCTGATCGGGATCGAGAACGATCGCCGCATCGCGATCGCGCGGCGTGATCTGGGGCGGACTCGGTCGCACGCGCGCGACCTCGCCACCGGCGGTGAGGCGCACGTCTTCGCCGACGAGGTCGCCGTTCGCGAACATCCAGCGCTCGGTGACTTGCCCCTCGGCGGTCTGCGCCTCGCCGATCTCGAGCTCGTACGACTCTCCCGCACGATGGCGGAAGAACACGCCGGCGAGCGGTGCCGTACGCCAGTCGAGCATCGGCACATCCCCGTCGAGCGCCGTGCGTGGACCGAGCACGTAGCGACGTGGTCCGCGTGACGTGATCACGCCGAGATAGCCTTGTGCGGCGGGCGCCGACACGAGGATAGGTGCGAGGTCGTCTCGGTTCACGGCGCCATCTTGACCAAGGCTTGGCGAACTACAAGTCTGTGAAGCACCGGCCGGTTGCGCTACGCTATTGCAGTGCGGTCGGGACAGACGCGCTCGATGGGCCGTGCGCTGATCGCCGCGCTCGTGATCCTCGCCGGCTGCGATCTGTCGGAGTACCGAGAGATCTCGCACTACGGCCCCATCGCCATCGCCGACGCATCCGTGGCGCTCGACGACGCCGTCATCGCCCTCGAAGACACGATGCCGGTCGAGGACGGGCCCACGGACGCGATAGCCGACGCGACCGACCCGTCGATGACGATGCCGGACGCGATGCCGGACGCGATGGAGAATAGTAACAGCCCGCCTGACGGTGGCGACGGTGGCGACGGTGGCGTCGGGGCCGTAGACGCGCTCGGCCCGGACACGCCCCAGCCGCCCGGGCATCCCGTCGGTGGCTCGCACGACGACACCATCCAGAGCTTCTATGCCTGCAGCACGGGCGACGGCGCGTCCGCCGTTCCGCTCCTGCTCGCGATCCTTGCCTTGCGTCGCCGCGCGTACCGCGGTAGCCGTGTGGCCTAGAACCGATGCCCGCTGGTGACGAAGTCAGGCGCCTGGAGCACAGGCTGTATCGCGACGTGAAGGACACGTGCGAGAGCTATCAGCTCCTCGCGTCCGGCGATCGCGTCATGGTCGCCATGTCCGGCGGCAAGGACAGCTACACGCTGTTCTATCTGCTCACGCGGCTGGTCCCGCGCCTTCCGTTCCCGGTCGAGCTCGTCGCCGTGCACCTCGATCAAGTGCAGCCGGGCTACGACGGCGCGAGCATTCGCGCGTTCCTCGAAGCGTCAGGCCAGCGCTTCGAGATCCTGCGCGAGGACACGTACTCCGTGGTCACCTCGCACCTGCCCGAGACCGCCACGTACTGCTCGCTGTGCTCGCGTCTTCGTCGCGGCATCCTCTATTCGGCCGCCGAGCGCCTGGGCTGCAACAAGATCGCGCTCGGTCACCATCGCGACGACTCGCTCGAGACGTTCCTCCTGAACCTGTTCTACAGCGGCAAGCTGCAAGCGATGCCGGCGAGCTATCGCACCGACGACGGTCGCTTCGAGGTGATCCGCCCGCTCATCGAGTGCGCCGAAGCAGACATCGCCGCGTTCGCGACACATCAAGCGTTCCCGATCATCCCGTGCAACCTGTGCGGTTCGCAGGAGGGCCTCAAGCGCGATGCGATGACGCAGCTCTTGGCGCAGCTCGAGCAGAGCAATCCGCACGTGCGGTCGATCATGGCCAACGCGCTCCGCAACGTGCGCCCCACGCATCTCTTGGATCGCGACGTAGCTCGCGCATGGGCCGAGCGCTCCGCGGACATTCGGCCGCAGACGTTGACCACGCCGCGCAAGGCGCACGCGCCCGCGCTGCCGATCGCGTCCGGCAAGCTGCGCTTGCCCGTCGTCGACTAAGGCCTCTGGATCACGAGGACGTACGAGAAGCGCGCGGTGCCCCCGCGCACGAACACGCCCGCTTGCGTGAGCGCTTCACCGCTCGTCGACGCTTCGGCTGCGACCTGCGTGGAGTCCGCGATCATCGCGCACTGCGCGGAGATGCCTTGAAGGCGCAGGGCGACGGAGTAGAGACTCGCGTCGTCGAACGCGTTCGCGACGGGCGCGGACATCGCGCCGGCATCGCCTTCGAGCGCGAGCGCGTCGCCGATCGCGGTCGTCCGCTGCGAGCCGCAGCGAACGATCGCGTTGCTCGCCGGGCGCTGATCGCGGGCGACGAGACCGATGTACGGACTGTTCGCGCCAGCGTCGACGGCGTCGACTCGATACTGGATCAGCACCGCCATCTTCGACGTGGTGAGCGGCAGCGCGGTCGTGAGTGACACCTCGGTCGTGCTCGTCACCACCGCGTCGCCACCGCGTTGCTCCCAACTCCCGGTCTTGGTCCACGTCGCAGGGATGCCGTCACGGAAGCCCTCGAACACGACGATCCTATCGCCGGGCTCGCGCGAGTCCGGATCGCAGGGCGCGTCGACCTCGTCACCGTCGGGATCCGGTGTGGCCGGCGGCTTCGCGATCGGACACTTGTCGCAATCGTCTCCGATCAGATCGCGGTCCTCGTCGTAGGCGCCGCCGGGACCCGCGTTGCAGAAGTCGTTCTCGTTCAGGAGGCCATCGCCGTCGATGTCCTCCCCTCTCGCGATGCACTCGCCGCTGCCATCGCTCGTGTGCGTGACGCTGCACACGCTGTCGCTGCCGCACGGCGTGAGCGCGTCGCACGAGTCGCCTTCTTCACCGCCACTACCACCGGATTTGGCCGAGCACGCGGCGAGCACGAGACATGCGATGGCGAACTTCACCTGCGCATTGTCGCTCCATTTGCAGGGCGAATGCGATCTCGATCTTCGACGGCCTTCGCGAACCATGGCACCGCAGCGTAGGCGTTCCTGCTGCGGCGAGCGAGCTTCGCGACCTTCACGGTGTGCGCTCTCTCGCCGCCGACATCGACGAAGCGCCGCGCGACTTCATGCAGCGCTCGACGCTATACGAGCTGCCGAAGCACTACGCCCAGCCGTTCGTACGCAACCACTGCTCGAGCCGCGCTGCATACACGAGATCGAGGACCGTGATCGCGTGCTTGTCGTGCGTGTGGATCTTCAGAACGAGGCCAGCGTACTCGAGGAAGATCGACGGGTGATGATCGAGCTCGTCGGCGAGCGCTCCTGCATGCGCGACCGCAGCGCTCGTCTTTGCCATCGGGCCCTTCAGATCGAGACGGAGATCCGGCCCGTCGATGGTCCAGCGCGCACCGAGCGCCGCCAGCTCGCTCGTCACTTCGTGAGCCGTGAGGTTGCTCCTCGACGTGACGGTGTGGTTCGCGATCTCTTCGAGCTCGGTCGCCATGGGATGGACGGTATCACGCGCGCGGGTAACGTTTCCGGATCACCACGTCGCTTGCGTGGCCTGGATGAACGAGTACGGATAGCCGAGGTCGACCGCGCTGGCATCGTCGAGGATCTTCACGTGCGCGGACGAGAGCTCCAGATCCGCGGCGACGAGGTTCGCGTCGAGCTGCTCGATCGTACGCGCGCCGAAGATCACCGAGCTGACCTGCGGCTTCGCGAGCAGCCACGCGAGGCTGACCGCGGACGGCGTGGAGTTGGTCTCCTTGGCGACCGCGCGGACCGCGTCGAGAATCTTCCAGTTGCGCGGCAAGTCGTAGCGCGCGAAGCGCTCGGCCTTCTCGCCGAGGCGCGTGCCCGTCTGCGGCGGCTTGCCCTGCTCGAACTTGCCGGTGAGGAAACCGCCCGCGAGCGGTGACCACGGCAGGATGCCGAGCTGCTTGTCGCGACACAGCGGCACGTGCTCGCGCTCGATGTCGCGTACGAGCAAGCTGTACTGCGCTTGCAGCGTGATGAAGCGCGACCACAGGTTCGTCTTCGAGAGCCACAAGCTGTCCATCAAGCGATACGCCGCGTAGTTGGAGCACCCGATGTAGTTCACCTTGCCGGCGGTCACGAGATCGTCGAGCGCGCGCAGCGTCTCTTCCTCGGGGACCGTGATGTCCTGCATGTGGATCTGATAGAGGTCGATACGATCCGTCTTCAGGCGGCGCAGCGAGTCCTCGCAGCAGCGCACGATGCGGAAGCGCGCGGCGCCGCTCTTGTTGGGGCCCTCGCCCATCGTGAAGCGGAACTTGGTGGCGAGCACGATCTTGTCGCGCTTGTTCTGCTTCTCGAACCAGTTCCCGAGCACGCGCTCGGAGAGACCGTCCTGGCCATATACGTCAGCGGTGTCGACGAAGTTGATGCCCCTATCGAGCGCGCGGTCGAGCACCGCGTGAGCGGTCTCTTCGTCCGAGCCGACCTTGTGCATGAACGACTTCTCGTCGGCCTCGCCGAACGTCATCGCGCCCAGGCACAGGTTCGAGACCTTGACTCCCGCTCCTCCGAGATTCCGATATTTCATGCCCCGGAACCTACCAACATCTTCCTGTCACGAGCGCATGACAGGCCTCCTCGAAGGGGCAGGTCGTGCTATCCGTGGCCCATGGGTTCCGTCGCCGCCGCCGCAGCCAAGAGCTGGCGACGCATCTACTTCAACGCGTTCGCGATCCCGTTCTGGGGCGTCCACATCCTCGCGATCGTCGGCGTGATCATCACCGGCTTCTCGTGGTGGGGCGTGGCGCTCGCTCTCGCGCTGTACGTGCCGCGCATGTTCTTCGTGACCGGCGCGTATCACCGGTACTTCTCGCATCGCAGCTACAAGACGTCGCGCTGGTTCCAGTTCGTGCTCGCGCTCGGCTGCACACTGACCGCGCAGAAGGGTCCGCTGTGGTGGGCCGCGCATCATCGCCAGCATCACAAGCTAAGCGATGCACCCGGCGATCTTCACTCCGTGATCCAGCAGGGCTTCTGGTGGGCGCACATGGGATGGATCCTCTCGAACGATCTCGAGGACACCGACTACTCGCGCATCAAGGACTTCGCGAAGTACCCGGAGCTGCGCTGGCTCAACAAGTACTGGATGCTGCCCGCGATCGCGGCTGGCGTGATCACGTTCCTCATCGGCGGCTTCTTCGCGCTGGTCTGGGGCTTCGCGGTGTCGCAGGTGCTCGTGTGGCACGGCACGTTCACCATCAACTCGCTCTCGCACGTGTGGGGCAATCGCCGCTACAAGACCGACGACGACTCGCGGAACAACCCGGTGCTCGCCATCGTCACGATGGGCGAGGGTTGGCACAACAACCACCACCACTACCAAGTCGCCGCTCGTCAGGGCTTCTTCTGGTGGGAGATCGATTGCACGTACTACATCCTTCGCGCGCTCGCGGCCGTCGGGCTCGTCTGGGATCTCCACGGCGTCCCGGATCACATTCGCGACACCGTCGCGGAGGATCCGTCATTCGTGGCTGATGACGACCATGTAGTCGAAGGCCGCGTCGACGGCGTACACGCGTAGGCCGACCGGGCCCATCGCACGTGTGGCCTCGGGCCAATCGATCGGGATCTCGGTGTGTCCTTCCGACGTGTCGTACGCGATGACGCCGCGGCACTCGGGTTCTTGGCCTTCGACGCAGTCGAGCGACATCGTGTACGCGCGCCCCGTTTGAAACAGCGCGGCGTTCTGCGCGCACTCGATCGCGACTCGCGCGTACTGCCACGTCTCGGTGATCTGGCAGCGGCGGACCGCTCCCGCGGTGTTGCGTAGGACCTCGAAGAGCACTCCCGGCGGATACTGCTCGGGGGTGCCGGCCAACGATCCGAGGCGCGCCCATACGCCAGCGCTCTCCGGATCGCCGTCCGACACGAGGAGCGTCAGCCGCGTGATGATCTGCGCGTCACCGACGGAGTGGCGTAGACGCGCGAGCGCGTCGGTCCCGTACGGGACTCCGAACGCGACGAGCCGGCCGTTCTCGATCTTCCAGCGATTGGCGGGCAGCAGATCGAGACCGAGCGGGAGGCTGTCGAAGCCGTCGAAGTAGTCGATCGTGTCGACAGCGAAAGGACGCGGATCGCACGCGTTGCCGACGCCGTCGTTGTCAGAGTCGAGCTGATCGGCCTGCGCCACGTGCGGGCAGTTGTCGCAGCTGTTCGGGAACTCGTCGCCGTCCTCGTCGTCGGTGCGACTCGGATCCTGCATGCAGCCTGTCTCCGCGGCGTCGATCGGTTGATCGATGGTCACGTCGACGATCGCCGCATCCGGGTCGGCGCGACCACGTAGCCCGAAGACCAGATCGCATCCCGTCAGGCACATCAGGACGAGGCCGATTCGCACTGCGAAAGCGTACCAGTCTCGACGGGCGAGCGTGGCATAGTCGCATCGTGCGTTTCCCTCCCGCGAACATGCAGCTGCGACGAGCCCAGCTCGTGCTCATGCTCGCGGTGCTCTTGCCGACGGTGGCGATGACGGCGGTCGGCATCATCCTGCTGATCCTCGGCACCAACACGTCCACGCTCGTCGCGGCGATCCTGATCCTCACGTTCTGCACGAGCGGCATCACCGGCTTTGTCCTCGTGTCCGTCTTCGTGGGTAAAGGCGCGTCGCTCGTCCGCGTGCAGAACGACTTTGTCTCGAGCGTGTCGCACGAGCTGCGCACACCCGTGACCTCGATCCGCTTGTTCATCGAGTCGCTCGCGACAGGACGGCTCGAGGCGGCGGAGCAGGCGCAGGTGCTCTCGTTGCTCGGCCGCGAGACCGATCGGCTCGAGGCGCTCGTCGATCGCGTGCTCGAGCTCTCGCGTCTGCAGACCAATCACACGTACCAGCGAGAGCGCATCCTCGTGTCCTCTCTCGTCGAGGAATCGATCGCCGCATTCGATGCCCTCACGCTGACGAAGCCCACGAAGATCGCGGTGAACGTCGAGCCGGAGCTCACCGTGTACGGCGATCGCGCCACGCTCGTGCGCGCGCTGGTGAACCTGTTGACCAACGCGTGGAAGTACACGGGCGAGGACAAGAAGATCTCGATCGAAGCGCGCGACGCTGGCCGCCGCATCGAGCTCCTCGTGCGCGACAACGGCATCGGCATCGAGCGCGGCGAGCAAAACGCGATCTTCGAGCAGTTCAATCGCGGCCGTGGTGCAACGCGAGAAGGCATCCCCGGCATCGGCCTCGGGCTCGCGTTCGTGCGAACCATCGTTCACGGTCACAAAGGAAAGATCGATTTCTCGTCGCGTCCCGGGGAGACGGAGTTTCGCATTCGGCTCAAGAAGCGCAGGCCGCCAAAATCAGAGGCCGCGCTCGACACGTCCAGCATCGGCGAACGTGAGGCAACGCAAACGTGACCAGCAACATCCTGATCGTCGAGGACGACGAGGCGATCGCCACCGGCCTCGCACTGAACCTCAAGCTCGCGGGTCGCGCGACCACCATCGCGCGCGATGGCGAGGAGGCGCTGCGCCAGATCGAGAACGCGGACTTCTCCCTCGTGCTCCTCGATATCAACCTCCCCAAGCGCAACGGGCTCGAGGTGCTGTCCACGCTGCGCGCTACGGACAACCTCGTACCGGTCATCGTGGTGTCCGCGCGCGATGGCGAGTTCGACAAGGTCGCCGCGCTCCGCCTCGGCGCGGACGACTACGTGACCAAACCGTTCGCGCTCGCCGAGCTCCTCGCGCGCATCGAGGCCGTGCTCCGGCGAACCTCGTCGGTTATCGCGACCGCTCCTGTCGTCGCGCGCACGGATGACCAGCTGTCGTTCGGCGACACGACGATCGATCTCGGTCAGCGCCTCGTCATGCGCGCGGGCAACGAAGTGAAGCTCACGCACCTCGAGTTCGAGCTACTCGTGTTCTTCGTACGTCACGCCAATCAGGTGTTCAGCCGCAATCAACTGTTCAGCCACGTCTGGGGACAGTCCGCAGGGTCCGTGCGCACCGTCGACAACTTTGTCGGTCAGCTGCGCAAGCGCTTCGAGGTGAACCCCGAGCAGCCGCGCCACTTCATCACCGTGCGCGGCTCGGGCTATCGCTTCGATCCGTAGTGTCGGGTTCGTGACACGGTCATCCGGCGCGACATTCGTGTCCGAGCGATGTGGCATCCCGTGTCCGCGCGTTGCGCAAGTGTGCGGATCGGCGCGCGCGGTCGATGGCACGACCACTGCTCTATCCGAGCGACATGATTCGACTGGCTTCGATCTCGCGGCTCTCGCAACTCTCGCTGCTCTCGGCCTCGATCCTGTCGCTCGTGGCGTGCACCACGGAAGGCGAGCGTGCGGACTCCGGCGAGTGTCCGGCCGGTGAGGTCTGCTCGCCGCTCACGCCGTACGGGCTGCACTTCATCGGTACGCCGTTCATCGACGAGTACTTCATCTCGGGTCCCTCGCCCACCGCGATCGGCGGCACGCAGGAGATCGAGCTCGAGTACGAGCGCGCGAATGGCCTGCGCTACTCGCTCGACCTGCCGTGGGCAGCCGACGATGACGGCGCGCTCGGTGTCCGCGTGCTCGAGCAACACGGCAACACGGTCACCGTGGGCGGGCAACGCAGCCGCAAGAACTACCTGCGCATCGTCGATCCGAACACCCTCGAGCTCTACGATCGATACGAGGTCGCCGGTGCGGCGATCGGCGAGATCCGGTTGATCGGCACGGAGGCCGAGGACGTTCCGCCGGGCGCGGACATCGTGTGGGCGCCCGGCGATCAGCGGATCGGCATCGCGCTGTTCGGCGAGGTGCAGACCGGCACCGGACCGAAGGACGAGCGCATCGTCGACACGTCGATGGATCTCTCGCTGGCGGGCTCGCAGCGCACCGCGTGGGACGAGCTCCGTCTACCGAACGCGACGGTTGGCTCGCACGTGCTCACCATCGGAGCGGGCGAGCTCGCGGCGCGTACGATGAACGTCGAGATCGTCGCCGGCGCGGACACGATCACGCTGTTGCGCCCGCAGACGCCGACGCTCATGCCGAACCGCTCGCAGACCGTGTGCTTCCAAGCGCAACGCGCGGGCGCGTATGTCTACGGCCTCACGTGGCAGTTCGATGTCAACGGTCAGATCACGACGAGCGGCAAGTCGGCGCTGCGCCGCAACTGCGTCACCGTCGACACCGTGGGCGTGGGCTCGTCGGTGGCCATCGTCGCCTCGGCGGGTGGCCACTCCGTGACGCTGAACATGCAGGTCGCGCAGGCCGCCGCACGCGCCGCAGACTCCGCCGACACGAACACCAGCGCCGGTGCGAACGAGCGGACACGAGTGTCCACCGAGGGTGATCGCGCGCGCCTGTAGCGCTACGCTCGGGCACACAGATGCCCGAGACCATCTTCTCCAAGATCCTGCGCGGCGAGATTCCCTGTCACAAAGTGTACGAGGACGACCACGTCCTCGCGTTTCTCGACATCAACCCGATCGCGCACGGTCACACGCTGGTGATCCCCAAGGAGCCAGCCGAGACGCTCGACAAGCTCTCCGACGACGCGGCCGCTGCCATCGGTCGCGTGTTGCCGCGCATCTCGCGCGCGGTGCTCGCTGCCACCAACGCCACCGCGTTCAACGTGCTGCAGAACAACGGGCCCGCCGCGCATCAAGCGGTGGTTCACGTCCACTTCCACATCATCCCGAAGCACGACGACAACACGGGCCTCGGCATCGGGTGGCCCGCTGGCAAGCTCGCCGACGGTGCGGCTCTCGCGAGCGCGATCGCAAGCGCGCTATGAGCCGCACGCTGTTGCTCCTGATCGCGATCGTCGCCGTCGCGCCGGGCTGTCTCATGACGCGCTACCTCGCGCAGGCCGCGCACGGTCAGCTCGTGCTGCTCGATCGCGCGCGTCCGATCGACGAGGTCGTCTCCGACGACAACACCTCCGTTCGCACCGCGATCCTCCTCGCCGAGATCCCCGCGATCAAGCAGTACGGCCGCAGCTACGGCCTCAGCATCAAGCGCAACTACAACACGTACTCGTCGCTGGGCCGGCCCGCAGCGGTGTGGTTCGTGGGCGCCGCCGATCCGGTCGCGTTCAAGCCGCTGAAGTGGTGCTTCCCGATCGTCGGTTGCTTCGCGGGCCTCGGCTGGTTCGACGAGGACGACGGCGTCCAGCACAAGCTCGAGCTCGAAGCGAAAGGCTACGACGCGATCGTACGCCCCGCCTCGGCCTACTCGACGGGCGGTTGGTTTCCGGATCCCGTGCTGTCGACCATGCTCGGCGGTGGTGACGACGCGTTCCCCGAGCTCGCGAACGTGATCCTCCACGAGTCCGTTCACGCGACCATCCTCGTGCCCGATCAACCGTTCTTCAACGAGTCGATCGCCACCTACGTCGCGGACACGATGACGGACCACTGGATCGTCGAGCGCTTCGGTCGCGGCTCTCCCGAGGAGCTCGCGTGGACGCTCGGCCAAGCGCTCGGCGTTCACCGCACCGCGCGCATGCTGCACGGCTACCAGCAGCTCAAAGCGGTCTATGACTCGAAGATCGCGCGCGCGCAGAAGCTCGAGAGGAAGAAGGAGATCATCGACGAGCTGGTCGCTGACCTTCGTCTCCGTCGCCGCCCCAACAACGCGTCACTCACGGAGGTCCGCGTCTACAACGGCGGAGCGAGCGCGCTCATCGACGCGCATCGCGCGTGCGGAGATCTCCGCTCGCTCGTCCTCGCAGCCAAGACGCTCGAGCGCAGCGACTTCCAGAAGACGCTGCAAGAGGACCTCGCTCCGATCACGCCGGTGCTCGCCAAGAAGTGCGCTGCACAGCGGACGCGAGCAGCAGCCAACTAGCGACAGCTCGTGTCGCGCTCGCGGCACGAAAAGCGTACGTGCAAGTGGTCGCTGTGCAGCGGGATGTGCCGGAACACCTTCTGCACTTCCTTGATTCGCTTGTTCGAGATGTCGTGCTTCTCGGCCCACGTGATGAGGGCGTTCTGCAGCTTTTGATCGAGGAAGATGAACTGGACGCCGCCGTCCTCGCCGTGGGTCCGCGCGAGGAGGCTCACGAGTCGCCACGTGGCCGCTGCATCGATGGTGTCTTTGGTCGCCTTGATGAACGCATCGGGATAGCCCTGCGGCTTCTTCTTGTAGAACAGGCCGATGTCCACGTCGCGCCCCGACTGATGGCTCGCGTGCTCGGTGATCTTGCCGCCACTCTCCGCCGAGAAGTCACCGATCGCGAGCGTGTGCGCCTTGGGAT
Source organism: Pseudomonadota bacterium (assembly GCA_023428295.1). Classification (GTDB taxonomy): domain Bacteria; phylum Myxococcota_A; class Polyangia; order Haliangiales; family Haliangiaceae; genus JABFXX01. The sequence goes on along the minus strand of JAEYYV010000065.1, from coordinate 5,225 downwards.
ACGCCTGGAGCGTGTCCTTCACCGCCTCGCGAACGAAGTCGATCGTGGTTCGCGTCGCGTATGTTCGCCACGGCCTGCGCAGGTGATAGCGCGAGCCGGGCTGGAGCTTTGCCGCTGCCTGTAACGAGCCGGCCCACGGCGCGCCGATCGAACGATCGCTCTTCTTCTTCTTCTTCGGCTCGTTCTTCTTCTGCGGCTCGTCGCGCTTGCTCGCCGACACCGCCGACGTCTGTGTCTTTCGTTTGTCGACGGAGTGCTGCTTCGAGCGTTTGTCGCTCGCCTGGTTCGCTTCGACCACCGTCGTCGAGAACGTCATCGCCAGCAGGACACAAACGACAGCAAAGACCCGCATCGGAGAACGATGCTGAGCGATCGAAGTTCGGGATCCAAAATTTCTGCCGCCGCGTCCGTCAAAATCCTCGACGCGAACGCTGAAGCAGTTATCGATGTACTAGCCGCGCAGCTTGCGCCACACGTCCGCGGCGCGCGACACGATGCCATCGCCGTAGAGCTGCTTGATCATGCCGAGCAGCTGCTTCGACGCGTTCTTGGGCTGGCGGAAGCTCATCATGTTCATCGGGATCGCGAACGCCTGCTCGGCGGTGGCCTTGATCCGCGTGAACTCGCGGATGCCCTCGTCGCCGTGGATGCGGCCAAAGCCCGAGTCGCCGACGCCGCCGAACGGGAGGCTCGGGATGCCCGAGAACGCCTGCACCGCGTTGACCGCGGTCATGCCGGCGCGCAGCTTGTTGGCGATCGCGCGCGCCGCTTTGCCGCCGAAGATCGCCGAGCCGAGGCCGTACGTGGTGTCGTTGGCGAGCTTCACCGCCTCGTCGAGCGACGAGACGCGCTTGATCGGGATGACCGGACCGAACGTCTCGTCAGACATCACCTTCATCGAGTGCTCGACATCGGTGAGCACGGTGGGCTGGATGTAATTGCCGCTGATCGCGTCGGGGCCGCCCGTGTGGACCTTCGCGCCCTTCGCGATGGCGTCCTCGAGGTGGTCCTTGACGATCGCGACCTGCGCGGTCGACGTCATCGCGCCGAGGTGGCCGTCGTCGCCGCCGACCTTGAGCTCGCGCACCTGCTTCACGACCTCGTCGACGAACTGATCGTGGATCGCGTCGGCGACGTAGATGCGCTCGATCGACACGCACGCTTGCCCCGCGTTGGTGAGCGCGCCGAACACGGCAGCTTCGGCGGCCTTGGCCACGTCCGCGTCCTCGGCGACGATCATCGGATCCTTGCCGCCCAGCTCGAGGAGCACGGGGGTGAGCCGCTCGGCGGCGGCCATCATCACGCGCTTGCCCGTCGCGGCAGAGCCCGTGAACGCGATCTTGTCGACGGCGGCTTTGGCGAGGGCGGCGCCCGTCGCGCCCGCGCCCGTGACGACCTGCAAGAGATCGGGCAGCGCGAACGTCTGCTTCGCGATCTCGGCGATCTTCACCGCGAGGAGCGGCGTGAGCTCGGACGGCTTGAACACGACGGCGTTGCCAGCGGCGAGCGCGTACGCGATCGAGCCCATCGGCGTGAACAGCGGGTAGTTCCACGGACCGATCACGCCGATCACGCCGAGCGGGTGATAGCTAATCGTCGAGCGGAAGTTGACGAGCACGCCCGACGAGACCTTCTTGGGCGCGAGCGCTTGCTCTGCGTGCTCGGCGGCGTGCTTGAGATGCGACAGCGCCATCATCACTTCCGTCGTCGCTTCGAGCGCGGGCTTGCCGTTCTCGCGCTGGAGCAACTCGGCGATCTCCTCGGCCTGCGCCGCGAGCGCCTTGCGGAAACGCGTCAGCTCCTCCGCGCGCGCCTCGAACGAGAGAGCGCCCCATGCGTCCGACGCTACCCGCGCGCGGGATACCGCCGCATCGACCTCGGCGGCGGTGTGGATCGGCACGCTGCCGATCGCCTCGCCGGTGGCCGGGTTGTAGCTCGTCAGTCTTTCGGACGTGGAAGTGCTCGCTGCGGTCGCCATGGGCGCGACCATGGCATTGGCCTGACCACTTCTCAATAGTGATCTAAGGCCAGTCAGTACAAGACGATGGCCGCGATAGCACCGGCGGTTCCGAGCAGCAGGAGCACCGCCAGGAGGATCCATCCGGCGTTGGACTTGATGTTCACGTGGTCCTGCGAGACGTCGCTCGACAGGCGCGTCGCCCCACCCGTCGGGCTCTGCAGCTTGTTCCCGACGTTCGTGCTCCACCCGAGCCGCGGATCGTCGACGAGCGGACGCGCGCCGACATCACTGACCTCTTGATTCGGGATGAGCGGCGGGTTGTCAGCCGGATACTGGATGGGCGGTTCCGGCGACATCGGCTGAAGTCCTGCGGCGGGTAGCGTCGTCGGGCTCGGCGCTGGGTGCTGCGGCGGATACGGCTCTTGCCAAATCTCCGCTGCTTTCGGTCCTTCGTCGGCGGTGAGCGCGGTGTCCGCGCGCGCCGGGCGCTTGCTCGCGGCGCCTTCGATCTCCGCGCGGAGCTCGGGCGGCAGATCGCGGGGCGCCACCACGGACGTCTTCTCGTTGTCCGGATCGGCGGGCTGCTCGACGCTGATCTCCGTTTGCTCGCCGTGCTGCTCCGCGACCCACGGCTCCTTCTTCGAGCCGAACAGCTGCGTCATGAACCGGCCCATCGCCGTGTTCGAACCGGTGAGCTTCGCGCGCACCGTGAACGCGTCGAGTGCTTCGATCAGCTCTTGGCCGGTCTGAAAGCGCGCGTTCGGATCGTTGGCCAGCGCGGTGAGAACGATCGCCTCGAGCTCGCGTGGATACCCCGGCACCGCGACCGACGGGATCACGACGTCGCCGGACACGATCCGCTTCATCGTCTCGAAGTCGTCGTTGCCCTTGAACGCTCGGCGCAGGGTGGTCAGCTCGTAGAGCACGATGCCGAGCGCGAAGATGTCGCTGCGTCGATCGATCGGCTTGCCCTTGCACTGCTCGGGCGACATGTACCCGTACTTGCCTTTGATCGTTCCACCGACGGTCTTCGTCGCGCGCTCCTCGGCCTTCGCGATGCCGAAGTCGAGCACCTTCACGCTGCCGTCGTAGCCGACCATGATGTTCGCCGGCGACACGTCGCGATGCACGATGTTGAGCGGCGCGCCGTTCTTTCCGCGGCGCTCGTGCGCGTGATGGAGACCGGCCGCAGCACCGCTGATGATCATCACCGCGAGCTCGAGGGGAATCGTCCACCCGCGACGCAGCGTGGTCTCGAGGATCGCGCGCGCGTTCTCGCCGTGCACGTACTCCATCGCCATGAAGTACGCGCCGTCGGCTTGGTCGACCTCGTACACCTGCGCGACGTTCTGGTGGTTCAGCGTCGCCGCGAGCTTTGCCTCGTCGAGGAACATCGTGACGAAGCGCTGATCCGTCGCGCGCTCGCGAAGGATCGTCTTCAGCACGACGTGACGCTCGAACGATCCGAGTCCGGTCTGTCGCGCCAAATAAATCTGCGCCATACCGCCGGTCGCGAGATGCGCGATCACCTCGTAGCGGCCAACCTTTTGAGGGGCTGCCGTGGTGGGCTCCGGCTGCACCACCTTGGAAGTTTCGGCTGCTTAGCCCAACCTGTCAAGCAACCGCCCTATACTCGCGTCGCGTGGACGCGAACCTCCAGGTAGCACTCTCCGGCGCAATTCCTGCGCTCGTCGCCATGTACCTTGTCGACCGCCTGGATGCGAAACGTCCCGAGCCGCCCAAGCTGCGCCGGCTCGTCGCCATCGTCGGGGCCCTCTCGGTAATTCCCGCGATCCTTGTCGAGGGCTGGCTCTCCGGCTCCGTTGGAGCGAGCTTTCATCCGCAATACACCTACCAGGGCGCCACCTGGATGGCGTTCGTCGTGGCGGCCGGCACCGAGGAGCTCTGCAAGATCGCCGTGGTCTATTGGATCGTCTGGCGCCGCCCCGAGTTCGACGAGCGCATGGACGGGATCGTCTACGCGAGCCGTGCGGGCCTCGGCTTCGCCCTCGTCGAGAACGTGGGCTACTTGCTCGGTCAGTCCTCGCTCGAAGGACAGGTCTATGTGTGGATCGCGCGCGCGCTCCTCGCCGTCCCGGGCCACGCGATGTGGACGGGCATGATCGGCTACTGCGCCGCGCGCAAGCGCTTCGATGGCAAAGGCCTCGGCCTCATCGGTGGCTACTTGCTCGCCGTGGCGTTCCACGGCGCGTACGACGCCGCGGTCTTCTATCAGCAGCCACTACACTACGAGGGCTACGCGGATCTCGCGTCCGTCATGATCCTCATCCCGATCGGTCTCACGGTGACCGCGTTCCTCGTGATCCGTTCGATGGCAAAGACCGCGCTGCGACTCGACGACGCGCAAGCAGCGAGCGCTGCCGTGCACGCGGCGGTCAACCAGGTTCCGCCGGCGCCTTCGCTCTGACCACCGCGATCGCGGCTGCTGCGCCGAGCGCGATCGCGACGATGAAGATCGGAATCCCGCGATCCACCCCCGCGCCTTGCACGCCCGGATACTGCGCGATGAACAGCGATCCCGCGACGAGCGTGGTCGCGATCGAAACAAGCGCGGTCTTGGCGGCGAGCGTGGGCACACGCTTCGATGCGACCGCGGCGGCCATCACCGCGAGCACGAGCGCGGAGAGAAGTCCGCCCGCCCACGTGCCCATGCCGGTGCGAGCCCACCGTGATGTTCCACCGACCCACGAGAGACTCGTAGCGCGGCAGTCCCCGTCAAAGCAGTGCTTCGATCCGAACGGACCGATCGCCACGTCTCCTACGGACCACCACCTGCCAGTCTGAACAGAGATCGCGAACGCCGTCGCAGCGACGAGTGCGAGTACGACGATGATCCAACGGCGCTGCATGTTCTCTACTCCTGGCAGGCGCTTACATAACCCAAAAAGGCCAGGTGCCTACATTGACCGGACGTCCATGGGTCGAAAAGACTGTCCGTCCCCCGAATGAACCGTCGTGCCGTAGTCCTCGGGCTCGTCCTTCCTGCGTTGGTGGCACAGGGAGTGACGGAAGCGCGCACATCGAAAGAGCCGATGCTCGATCGATCTGCGGCGCCCACGCACGAGAACGCCACCCTCGCGCTCGCGCGGTTCACGAGCATCTTCGACATCCAGATCGTTCCCGCGCCGGTTGTCGACCGCATCATTCGCTTTCAGGTCGGCATCCGCGATGTCGTGCGCGGCACGGCGAATCGCCTCGCCGCGCTCGTGCAGGACACCGGGTTCCGCGCGCCGGATCTCACCAC
>JAEYYV010000053.1 GCA_023428295.1 Pseudomonadota bacterium | reverse complement strand
CACCGGCGACACGTCGCTCGCGTTCCGGCGGGCGCGCGTGAAGGTGGGCGCGAGCAAGGGGGTGATCGCGCAGGTCAGCGTGTTCGCCGGCAGCGCGGAGGTCACGATGAACGGCACGACGCACGTGATCCAAGCCGGCGTGGTGTGGGAGCGTCCGGCCACCGCCGCGGACTCGTCGACGGCATTCCAGGAGGGCTGGGCGGCGCTGCGCGACGGCAAGAATGCCGACGCGATCGCAGCGTTCGATCGCGCGGTCGATCCCATGGTCGCCGAGGACGCGCTCTATTGGGGCGCGATCGCATCGGAGCGCATCGGTGACAGCGCTGGTGCGACCCAGCGGTACGAGCTCCTCCTCGAGCAGTTCCCGACGTCGCCGCGCGCGAGGAAGGTCAAGAAGGCCCTCTCGCGTCTCGGCCGGTGATCGGCGCTGATCAGCGCAGCTGCAGCTCGGCGGCGCGCGACGCGCGCCACGCGTCGAGCTCTGCGGTCGTCACGCGCTGGGCGTGGTGCAGTGTCCAGTTGAGGCACGCGACGAGATCGTCCGCGTCCTCGAGCCCGGTGCCGAGGCGGATCAAGCGATCGATTCCCGCGCGCGCCACGACATCGGCTGGCGTGAAGTACTCGCTGACGGTGCGGTGATGATTCACCTTGGTCGCGAGGCCATCGAACGACAGGGCGTAGCGGAGCACACCACACGAGACCAAGACATCGGCGATGTGACGGTGCGCCTTCTCGTCAGCGTCGCGCACGCGAAACGAGACGATCGATCCATGGCGAATGTAGTCGCGCGCGATCACCGCGGCGTCGGGATGATCCGGCCGCGACGGATGGAACACGCGCTCGATCCGCGGGTGACGCGCGAGGAACTCGGCGACGCGGGTCGCTGTCTCGCAGCGTCGTGCGTGCGCGCGCGACGCGAGACTACCGGGCGGCCCGGCCTCGTCGAGAATCTCCAGCCGCGACGCGACCACGCGTGCGCGCTCGTCGTCGAGGATGCCGCCGCGCATCGCGATCAGATCCATGATCGCGTTGCCGACCTCGTCGTCGTTCGTGGCGACATAGCCGCCGAGCGCCGTGTCCTGTCCGCCGAGCGCCTTGGTCAGCGAGCCGCTGACGATGGTGGCGCCCTGCGCGAGGAGCGGCGCGCGGAATGCCCAGGGCGTGGCGATCGTCCCGTCGATGATCAGGTGCGCGCTCGGGGGGAGCGCGGCGCGAAGTCCGCGCACGTCTTGCGCGCGCATCAGCGGGTTCGTGAAGGTCTCCGCGAACAGCCACGTCGTCTGCGGTGTGACGGCCGCGCGAACGGCGTCGAGATCGCCATCGTCGACGAACGTCAGCGTCGCGCCCGCACGCTTGGCGCTCCACTCGAAGAACGTCTTCGTCTTGTTGTAGATCTGGCGCATCACGATGCCGTGCGATCCGGCCGTGATCACGACGTCAGCGATCAGCGCGAGCGCTTGCATGCCCGAGTCCGTGATCATCACGGCGTTGGCTCGCTCGAGCTGGCGAAGGATCGCGATCAGCTGCGCGCCGCCGGGCGTTCCGTACCGCGCGTAGAGATGCGGCAGCTCGCTCCACGCGCCGCCGCCCGCGATGAGGAACGCGGCCTTCGCTTCCTGCCACGCCACGACCTCGGGTGATCCGAGGAGATCGCGCTGGATCGTGCGGTGCACGGGGTGCAGCCACGGAACACCGTCGGCGCGCGCGCGATCGTCGAGAGCGTCGTGCATCGCGCGTGTTTGCTCGCTCATCGCGGCGCGCGAGGGGCGCTCCGCGGGCGCGTGCGACGGATCGAGGTAGTCGCGGATCGTCATTCGAGGACACCGAGCCAGAGCGCTTTGTCGACGCGTCCGAGCGACTCGAGCTGCTCGAGCAGCGACGCGATCTGCACGTCGTCGGACGCGCTGATCACGACCGCGTGGCTCACTCCCTCGGCGTGGCCGCGCGATGCGTGCGAGAGCACCGAGAGGCCCGCGCGCCGTACGAGCGAGTCGATGCGGCGTTGCAGTCCCGGGTGCGCTTCGCCCGAGACACGCAAGTAATGACGACGCGCGGCGGCGGGCGAGGGCGAGAGCTGGCGCGGCTCGGGCCACTGCACCGAGTTGTCCTGCGCGAGATCGATCAGGTCGCCGAGCACCGCGGTGGCGGTGGGCAGCGCACCCGCGCCCTTGCCGAACAGCGAGAGATCGCCGGACGCAGCGCACTGCAAGTAGACCGCGTTGTACTCCTCCTCGACGGACGCGAGCAGGTGCCACTCGGGAAGGAGCACCGGCTCGACGGCAGCGGAGAGTCCGCCGCCGGGCTTGCGCGCGGCGTGCGCGATGAGCCGGATGCGAAAGCCCATCGCTTCGGCGAGGTCGCAATCCGCCGGCGTGAGATCCGTGATGCCGCGAACCGGTAACGCGTCGGGCGGCACCCACGCACCGAACGCGCGGTACGCGAGGATCGAGAGCTTCGCCGCGGCGTCGTGGCCGAGGATGTCCGCGGATGGATCTGCTTCGGCGAAGCCCTTCGCTTGCGCCTCGGCGATGGCGCGATCGATCGGCAGCTCGTCCTGCTCGAGGCGCGTGATGATGTAGTTGCACGTGCCGTTCACGATCGCCATCAAGCGGTCGACGTCGTCGGCGCGATGCGAGAGGTGGCGAATGATCGGCAGCGCGGCCGCGGCTGCGGCTTCACACAAGAGCGGAGTCTCCGTGCGCTGCGCGAGGACACCGAGCTCGGCGAGCTTCTTCGCGAGCAGCGCCTTGTTGGCCGTGACCACGGGCTTGCCCGCAGCGAGCGCGGCCGTGACCGCGGGCTCGACGGCGGTGCCGCCTGCGACTTCCACGAGGACATCTACGTCCGGATCAGCGACGAGCTCGATGGGACGTGTGGTGATCGGGATACCCGCGGCGAGCGGGCCGCGTTGTTTGTCCGGATCGCGGACACAGATCTTCGTGACGCGAAAACGCACGCCGTACCGCTCGGCGACATCGGCTGCTTGCCTGGCGAGGAGATCGAGCACGCCACCGCCGACGACGCCGCAGCCGATCATGCCGATGCGAATCTCACGAACGGGGCGCGCGCCCACGCCCTCGAAGCGACCGCGCGAGGCGCCGGCCGGATCGACAAATGCGCCCGCGCCGCGTAGCAGCTCGGCGAGTGCGTCTTGCTCGGCGAGGAACGCGTCGTGACCGTACTCGGAGTCGAGCTTCCACAGCGAGCACGTGGCGCCCACGGCTTGCAGCTCGCGATACAGCTCGTGCTGCAGCGCGTACGGGAACAGAAGATCGCCGGGAACACCGACGACGATGACCTCGGCGGTGACACGCGCCAGCGCGTCGCGCACGGAGGCTTGATCCGTGCCGAAGCGCGCGCGATCGATCGCTTCGGACAGGAGGAGGAACGTGCGCACGGGAAAGCGCTGCGCGAACCGTTGCCCGTGATGATCGAGGTACGCGGCGACCGGCGGTTGCTCGAGCCCCGGAACGAGGACGCCGAACCGCGTGTCGAGCTCGTCGCGCCCGCGATACGTGAGCATGCCGAGCTGCCGCGCGCGCGCCATGCCGGTGGCGACATCGCCGGTGCGCAGACCATCGCGCACGAGCTCGCGCTGCAAGTGGCGCGTCGCGGTTCCCCAGCCGTCGGGGCGCAGACCCGCGCTGATCGTGACGAGGCGCGCGCAGCGGTGCGGGTGGCGTACGGCGAACGCGATGCCGACCAGCCCGCCGAGCGACGCGCCGATATAGATCGCGGGCTGCGTGCAGCCGATGCCGTCGAGCCACGCGGCGATCAAGTCCGCGAGGCCGAGCGCCGACAGGGGCGGAATCGGACCGTGGTCGAACTCGCGCCACGTCGAGCCGTTGCCCGGCCAGCACGGACACAGAATGGTCATGCGCACGGGATCGATCAGATCGGGTGCGTTCAGGCTCGGCCACCACGCCTCCATCTTCGCGTCGCCCTCGAGGCCATTGCCGAACGGAAACGGCGATGCGGTGATGCCGCCGACGACGACGACGACCGGAGCGGTGCCCAGCGGCGCGCCGAGGACATAGCCACCGAGCACCACGTGATCGAGCGCGTGCCCCTCGATCACCATCGAGTCGCGGTGCACCTCGACCCGCTGTGGAACAGCCGTGGCACGATCGGGCAGCGACGCTATGGCGGACATGCGTCCGGCATTGTCGCCGAAACCGCGCGAGCATGGGCGTGTCTCGCTGCTAGGATGAGGGCCCATGGCGGAGTCGAGCCCGCTCGCGCATAGCCCGACCCTCGTTCAGGGGACGGGGACCGACGGTGCGTCGCTCAAGGGCGACGCGGACGAGCTCGCTCCGGGTGCGCCCGTCGGCGAGTACGTCGTCGAGCAGTTCCTCGGCGCCGGCGCGATGGGCGAGGTGTACGCAGGCGTGCAGCCGGTCATCGGTAAGAAGGTCGCGATCAAGATATTGAAGCGCGAGGTCGCGGCCACCGCCGACGGCGCCGAGCGATTCAAGCGCGAGGCGAGGGCGGTCAACCAGATCGATCACCCGAACGTGATCGACGTGTTCTCGTTTGGCCGGCTCGACGACGGGCGCCTCTACCTGGTCATGGATCTCGTCGAGGGGCGCTCGCTGCGCAAGGCGATCACCGCCGGGCCGATGCCGCTTCCGATCGCACTCGAGATCCTCGAGCAGATCGCGGATGCGCTCGACGCCGCGCACGCCAAGGGCGTGGTCCATCGCGATCTCAAACCCGACAACGTGATGCTGTCCGGTGGACCGGACGCTGCCGTGCAGAAGGTGTTCGTCCTCGATTTCGGTCTCGCGAAGCTGCTCACGCCCGACGGTGTGGATCCCGAGACGTCGATGCTGACGGGGCAGGGCGTGTGGCTCGGAACGCCGGGCTACATGGCGCCGGAGCAGTGGAGCGCCGACGGCGCGATTCCCGCGAGCGATCGCTACGCGCTCGGCGTGATGGCGTTCGAGCTGCTCGCCGGCGCGCTGCCGTTCGAGGCCAAGAGCTTGCCGCAGATGATGGAGCAGCACTTCCGCGCGAAGGTGCCGGCGCTGTCGGCGCGCGGCGCGATCGCGCTGCCCGCGGCGTTCGATCCGATCGTGGCGCGCGCGATGGCCAAGGATCCCGATGCGCGCTACCCGACGGGCCGCGAGATGGTCGCCGCGTTGCGCGCGGCAGCGGGCAGCAAGGGGCGACGCACGACGGCCAAGGGCAGCGACGCGAAGAAGCTGTGGCTGCCGGCGACGATCGGCGTCGGTGTGCTCGGCCTCTCCGTCGCTGCGGTGCTGTCGCTGCGCGGGCGCGACGAGAGCGACGCGGGTGCGCGAGTGCCCGATCGCCCGGTGCAGCCGACCGAAGGCATGGTGTCGATCGAGATCGATTCGGTACCGCGCGGCGCCACGGTCACGCGGGGATCGATGTCCGCGTCGACGACAACACCGACCACCCTCGAGGCGCGGGAAGGCGAGACCGTCGCGTTCGATCTCTCCAAGCCGGGCTACGCGACGGTGCACCACGAGGTGGTCGCGCGCGCGGACACGAAGCTCGCTGCGATTCCACTCGTGCTGATCAGCGGCTTCGAGGGCGTGTGGATGTTGCCCGACGGATCGCTCCGCCACTTCCGTCGCGACGGCGAGCGCGTGACCGCGTCCAAGCTCGCGAGCGTCGACGGCCCGCGCGAGTTCTTCCGCCAGTACGATCTGGTCCCGGCTGCGTCCGGCGCTGCGTTCCGCGCGACGGAGAACATCCACGAGCCCGGACGCCCCGAGCATCCGACCTGCTACTTCCCGTACACGACCGAGTACCACTACGATCCAGCGGCGGATCATCTGACCGTGCGTCGCGAGCACATCGTCTCCGACGTCATCGAGGGCAAGTGCGTGCGCAAGTCGTCGACGATGGCAGACTCCGAGCAGCTCGTTCGCGCGGATCGCGCGTCGTCCACCGAGCGTCACTCGCTCGCACCCGCCGGCAAGCCCACGCAGATCGACACCGTGTCGATGCCAAACGAGAAGACGAACGAGAAGACGAACGAGAAGACGAACGCCAAGACCAACGAGAAGGCGAACGTCAAGAAGGCGCCCAGTAGAGACGACGAGCTGCTCGACAAGAAACTGAAGTCGGCGCCCCAGGAGAAGACCCCGCCACCACAGCTCCAGCGCGAGGACGATGCGCAAGTGAAAAGCGCGCCGTCGCTGAACGACGACCTCCCGCAAAAAAATGCCACCCCGCCAACGCAGAATGCGGTCAAACCAGTGACCCCGCCGGACCCTCCGGGGGAGTCCAAGCTCCTCAAACAGGTCCAGCAGAAGAAGTAGGGGACCGGACCGATCGCGCGTCGATCGTTAGGTACCTGTTCACGGGATGGCGCGTTCGACGAGAACTCGTTACGATCCTATCTCGTGGGTGACGAAGCCAGCGCACGTGATCTGCTCGTCTCGATGCAGATGCGCCTCGGTCGCGATCCGCAGGAGGCGCTCGGGCTCGCCGGTTCTCCGTCGGCGAGCGATGTTCGCAACGCGTTCCTGACGCTGACCAAGCGGTTCCATCCACAGAAGTTCGCGCGCATGGCGCCGGACATTCAGAAGCTCGCGAACGAGGTGTTCCTCCTGCTCCGCGCGGCGCACGACAACCTCAGCCGCCCGTCGGTGAGCGCGACCCGCAAGAGCGGCCCGCTTCCGACGGTGAACGCCACCACCCGCGGCACGATACCGAACCCCACCGTTCGCGCGCCGACAGGGCAGTTGCCGGTCGTCCCCTCGACGCGCGCGGCCTCGCCCGGCCCGACGCAGGTCACCCAACCGATGCGACCGTTCGCGAACCCGCGGCCGGGAACTGCGCGACCGCCGACAGCGCCGACTCCCGCGGCGCCGGCGGCCAAGCCAGCGGCGCCATCCCCCGTGGCCGCGACGGCGGGCGGAGGGGAGCGCGA
>JAEYYV010000396.1 GCA_023428295.1 Pseudomonadota bacterium | reverse complement strand
TCTTCGGCGTCTGGCGAAGGTTTCGGAAGCGGAGGAACGAGGGACAGCGTTCGTGGACGCGGCGGTGGTCCGATGACGTCGCTGTTCGCGTTACCGGACTCGTCGGCGTGAGCGGTGTCGTGGGTGTCGTCGGTGTCGTCGGTGTCGTCGGTGTCGTCGGCGACTGGCGGGACCATCGTCGGCTTCGATGTCGCCGCAGCCGAGCTCTCGGGCGGCACGTACTCCTCGCCTCGACGCTCGGCGGCGCGACGACGCTTCTCCTCCTCGGCCATCTCTTTGCGCTTCGCCGCGAGCTCGGCGATGGCGTTGCGCTTCGGCGCGCCAGGCGCGGGCGCGGGTGGGGGCGTGGCAGCGACGACGACCGGCGAGACCGGCGCGTTGAAGTCGTACTTCACGGGCTCGACCTTCGGCGGCAGGGGCGCCGCGGGCTCGTTGATCACGGCGACCGCCTCGAAGCCCGGTGGATCGCGATCGGCGGACAGCATGCCGGGGCCGTCGGGCATCCACGTGCCCGCGGCAGCGACGGAGGACAGGGTCAGCGCGATGCGGCGGAGCGTGGCCTCGTTCGCGCCGTGGCCTGCGTCGGAGAGCATCGCGGCCGCGCGGTTGCGCAGCTTCGCGAGCTGCTCGCGGTGGGCGGCGGTCGCGGAGAGATCGCCGTTGCGTAGGCGATCCGCGAGCGCGAAGAACGCGTCGACCGCATCGCGCGCGTGCCAGTAGAGCTGGTTGACCGCCCACGCGGTGACGGGCGGGCGTTGCAGGCGCGAGATGCGCGAGGCGGCGAGCTTGTCGCCCGCGGCTTTGAGCTCGGCGGCCCATCGTTTGCGTTCGGCGACGAACTGGCCGTGCGGCGCCGTGAACAAGGCACGTGCAGCCTCGTCGTAGGACATGACGAGATCCTATCCCGCGCGCAGACGCACGGCGGGCGGCGGCGAGACAATCCGATGGAGCTAGCCGAGGACGGCGCGGCGGCGGGAGCGCACGACGAAGAAGGTGGCGATCGCGCCGGCGACGAGGGCGATGCCACTGGCGAGGACGATGCGCTTCAGGCGGCGCAGCTCGGGGCCGCTCGTCGAGGAGGGCCGCAGATCCGACGGGAGATCGCTGATATCGACGACCTCGACCTGCGCCACGTCGGCATCGCAGGTCGCAGCGCTCGAGCGGATCCAACCCGGCGGATCGCTCGCGGGGAACGAGTCCATGCTGGCCTCGGTCACGATGTCGCGCGGTTTGTCGTCGTTCTCGGTAGGCATGTGGAGGAGAAGTGCAGCACGCGTGCCCGGAATCGGCGGTGATGGCATGCTCCGAGAATGGCTGACGCGCCGAACAGCACGACCGCGAAGCTCGCGATCGGATTGGCCGGGCTCGCTGTCGTGGTGGTCGGGATCGCGATCGGGGTGGTGGCCACGCGCGGACCCAACGGTACGCCGGCCGCGGTGCGTGCGCCGATCGTGGCCGACGGACCCGAGATCATCGTGGTGGATGCGCGTGATGTCGTGCGCATGGATCGCGGCACGGTGGAGCCGGTGACGGAAGCGAGCGGGCTCGTCGGCGTGCGCATCAACGATCCAGAGCTGCTCGCCACGCTGCGCCTCGAATCGACGGACGTGATCACGGCGATCTCGGGCAAGACCGTGCGGCGACAGTTCGACGTGAACGATGCGCTCGCGGGCGCCGGCCTCGCGAATGCGACGACGCTCTATGTCGAGCTCGTGCGTGGCGGGAAGCCGCTGCTCGTGAAGTGGGAGCTCGAGGGGGATCTGCGCGAGGCTCGAAGTGGTGGCTCGGGTCGCGTGGCGCGGTTGCCACCGACGCCGCTCGCTCCCGATCCGCTGAACGACACGATCAAGCGCATCTCGGACTTCGAGTTCGAGGTGCCGCGCACGACGTTCGCGCAGATCGGAGTCAACGTGCAGTCGGGCGTGTCGCTCGGCGTGCGTCCGGTCGCTGCGATCAGGAGCGGGCTCGTCGAAGGCGTGAAGCTCTACTCGATCCGCCCGGGATCGGTGTGGGCGGCGCTCGGCTTCAAGAACGGCGACACCATCTTGTCGGTCAACGGCCGGCCGATCTTGATGACGAACCTCGATGACGAGTTCGAGCGCGCGAAGAACGAGTCCGTCCTCGATGCGGCCGTGATGCGCCGAGGCAATGTCGTCGCGCTGAAGTACTCGATCACGAGGTAATCGCTACGGGAGTGGCGAGGCGATCTCCGCGCGAGCTCGCGAGGAGCTTCTCGTTGTCAGGGTCGTCTGGTACTGGACATATGTTCATGAGCGACGACCTGGCAGAGTTTCTCTCCCGCGCACGCGGCAGCGCGCAGACGGCCAAGGTGATCCGTCTCGACGAGCTCGCGCGCGATGTTCGAGAGGATGCGCAGCCGTGGGGGCTGTCGGCGTTGCGCGGTCGGCTCGTCGAGCTCTCCGCGCGTGGAGCCTCGGGAGCGCTGACGTGTGCGGCGAGCTTGGTGCTCGAAGCACAGAGTGACGGCGAGCCCGTCGCGTGGATCGTGCCGTGGTGCATCGAGGGCAATGAAGCGCGAACCCCGGGGACGTTCTATCCGCCGGATGTTGCGGATAGCGGGATCGATCTGTCAGCGCTCGTGGTGGTGCGCGCACCTTCTGTGATCGCGGCGGGGCGCGCGGCTGAACGGCTCTTGCGATCGGGTGCGTTCGGGTTGGTCGTGATCGATTTTGGATCGGCAAACATGGAGGCGACGAGCGCACGGATCTCGGATGGAATGCTCGGGCGATTGGTGTCACTCGCGCAGGCCAACGATGCGGCGGTCGTGTGCCTGACGGAGAAGACGCAGGACTCCATGTCGCTCGGCTCGCTGGTATCGCTGCGTGTGGAAGCGCTGCGCGAGCGAGAGGGCAGTGGCTTCGAGGTCACGGTGCGCGCGCTCAAAGACAAGCGACGTGGTCCTGGATGGTCGCGCGCGATCAAAGCGCGAGGGCCGTCCGGACTCTGATCGCGGAGTCCGATCGCGGAGTCCGATCGCGCTGTAACGCTGACTGCAGATCTTTCGCGATCCCCGGGGCGCGATGAACCAGGTGTACGGGGAGAGTCCTCTCCGTCGAGTGCGATCGGCGTCGATCGGTTGGCGATGCAGCCGCGCTCCGCAGGTGATCGAAGACGATCGAAATGCGCGTGTTGTGCACGAACGATCACGATGCGTGCTCGACGACGAATCGCGCTCGTCGTGTCATCGCTGTCAGCAGCGACGCGCTTCGCGTTAGAAGACATGTGAGCCTGCACGCGTTCGTAAGCAGCTCGCGCGGTTGGACTGCACACGATGGTGTGCACGCGATCGATCGCAGGTAGCGCTTCGAAGACTCGTGCGACACAAGCGCCAGATCACGCTCGGCATTCATCTGCGCACATCGTGATCCGACGTAGTTGGCGCAAAGGCTGCTTCGTGCCGCCGCGATGCAAGCCTCGAAAATCTGCGCGATTTGTGCAACGGCGCTCGTCTCGATCACGGCATGCACGACGGAGGTTCTCGTCGAGACGAACTCGTCGCAGACGACCGAGCTCGATGACGACTTCGAATCTGCGGCGCGCCAGTTCGGTGTGCCGGCGGATCTCGTGAAGGCCGTCTCGTACGTGGAGACGCACTGGCACATGGTGGTCGGCGAGGAAGAGCACGAAGGACGTCCAGCGGGTGCAGGCGTGTTCGCCTTGTGGGGCGAGAACCTGACCGCGGGCGCCGCTGCTGCGGGCCTCGATACGGAGTCTGCGCGCCTGCGTTTGACGCCGAACATCCTGGCAGCCACCGCGCGCATGGCAGACATCGCAGCGGACCTCGGCGTCAGCGGCGACAACCTGCTCGCGTGGTCGCCGGTGCTGGAGGTGTACGCGCAGTCCGACGACGAAGAAGTGCGTCAGGCGTACGCGAACGACGTGTTCGACGTGCTCGCACTCGGTGCCGAGTACATCGCCGAGGACGGATCGATCGTCGCGAAGATTCCGGCGCATCCCGAGGTCGGCTCGCCGCACTCCGGTGCACCGCGCGCGGCGGGCGCTGACTTTCCCGGTGCGATCTGGCGTCCGTCGCCGAACAAGTCGAGCCGCAGTGGCAGCTCGATCAACCTCGTCGTGATCCACACGTGCGAAGGCGCGTACGCCGGATGCTGGGGGTGGCTCAAGAACGCCAACTCGGGCGTGAGCGCGCATTACGTCGTGAAGGAGAACGGCTCCGAGATCACGCAGCTCGTGAAGGAGACCGAGAAGGCGTGGCATATCGCGGCGACGTACAAGTCATCGCTCAACGGCGGCACGCTGACGAACAAGAATGGCGTGTCGACGAACAACTTCTCGGTGGGCATCGAGCACGCGGGCTTCGCGTCGCAGACGATGTTCCCGGCCGCGCAGATCGAAGCATCGGCGAAGCTGACGTGTGCGATCACGAAGAACCACAACATCCCGCGAGATCGCAACCACATCGTCGGTCACGGCCAGCTGCAGCCGAACAACCGCGTCGACCCGGGGCCGAACTGGCCGTGGGCACACTACCTCGATCGCGTGAAGTCGTACTGCGGTGATGGCGGCGCGACGCCTCCGCCCGCCGATGATCCGCAGGATCCGGGGACGCCGACGACACCGCCGCCGTCGACGAGCTTCACCCCGATCATCATCGATTCGAACCAAGCGAACAACGATGCGACGCGCGCGAAGATCTCGCTGTCGGGCACGTGGTCCTCGATGACGAGCACCGCTGGCTACTACGGCACTGGCTACTGGCAAGCGACGACTTCGCAGACCACCGCGCCGGCGACGTTCTCGTTCTTCGTCGCCGAAGCGGGACCGCGCACGATCGAAGCGTGGTGGCCGGCCGCCTCGACGCGCTCCACCGAGGCGCCGTTCATCGCGTACAACGCGGCGGGCACCGAGGTCGGTCGCAAGCTCGTCAACCAACGGACCAACGGGAGCCAGTGGGTTACGCTCGGAACGTGGACCTTCACGCCCGGCTGGAACACGGTCGTGCTCTCGCGCTGGACGTCGGGAAGCAACGTCGTCGCCGACGCGATCCGCGTGAAGTGATCCGCGCAGCGCTGTTGCTCTTCGTCGTCGCGTGCAATGACACGCCGGCGAAGTCCACGCCCGCGGCCGCGCCCACGGCCGCGCCGTCGCCCGGCGCTGCGAAGCCAGCTCGGCAAGCGCTGGTGATCGAGCCGGCGGCCGCGAAGCTGTCGGGCGAGCTGTGGTTTACGGAGGGGGCATCGCCTCATCGCGTGATGAAGCTCGCGGGCGGCAAAGCCACCGAGATCGGCAAAGGCAGCGCCGCCGTGTTCGGCGGGCTCTATCCAACGCAGCATCGCTTGAAGGACGGCCGCGTCCTCGCGATCACCTCGTTCGGCGATGGTCGTCCCGACGGCGAGCGCTTGGTGCTGGTCACCTCGAATGGCTCGATCACCACGCTCGGCGATCCCGCGATGGCGGTGCGCGATCCGACGCTGTCGCCCGACGGCTCGTGGATCGTGTCGGCGGTGCAGACCGAGGGCATCACGAACCTCGTGCTGCTCGAGATCGCATCGGGCGCGCAGAAGGCGCTGACCACGCATCGCGAAGGCAACTTCACGCCGGTCGCGATCAGCAAGGACGCGATCGCGTTCGTGTCGTCGCGCGATGGTGACTCCGAGATCTATCGAATGAACGTGGACGGCACGAACGTCCAGCGCCTGACCGCATTCCATCGCGAGGACTACGAGCCGGCGATCGACGCATCGGGCAAGCAGCTCGCGTTCACGAGCGACCGCGAGCAGAAGGTGCCGCGCATCTTCGTGGTGGTGCCCGACGGCACGGGTGTTCGTCGCTTGACCAAGAACGAGGATCCGAGCGCCGAAGAGAGCATGGTCGTGTGGTCGCCGAAGCACACGGCGCACTTCGCATACACGCTCAAGCGCGATGGACACGCGAAGGTCGTCGCGGTGAACGGCGCGGTGGAGAAGGTGCTCACGCCGCCGAACACGAACGACTCGGAGGTCGCCTTCTCACCGGATGGAAACTGGCTCGTGCTGGTTCGCGAACGCGTCCCGGAGAAGCGTGGTGGGGCATCGCACGCGAGCGAATCGCATGCGAGTGCATCGGGCGCATCGCAATCGCATGCGAGTGCATCGGGCGCATCGTACGCGGACGCATCGCATGCGAGTGCATCGGGCGCAGCGGGCGAATCGCACGCGGGCGCATCGGGCGCCGAGTCGGGGCACGCGCACGATCACGCGGCGGTGGAGGCCGAGCTCGTGGCGTACCCGCTGCCGGCAGGATCGGCCGAGCCGATCGTGATCGCGCGCGGTGCGATCCGGACGCCGCGCTGGTTCTGATCGCAGCTGCGATCCCCATCGCTCCGAACCCCGCTTCGCGTTGTTCGCGTTGTTCGCGTTGTTCGCGTTGTTCGCGTTGTTCGCGTGGTGAGCTTGCCGCTGGTTGTCCGCCGGCTGGACAAGCGCTTCGGACAAATCTCGGACAAGACAATCACGCGCCGATTGTTGCTGCCCGTGGGACGATCCCTAACCCCGGTGCGGTGAGCGGTGGCCGCGTGGGTGGCGCGAAAACTAACCCCGGTGCGGAGGGTCCGGAGTGAACCTCTTGGATTGACTTCTGAAATCCGATAGCTGAACACTTGTGTAGTGCGTGTCGCATGTCTCGACCTGCCGGCGTTGCCTCTCCAGATGGTGTGGCGACTCGAGCCGTCATGGCGCGCGCATCCAGTGGTGGTGATCGACGAGGACCGGCCGCAGGGCAGCGTGTTGTGGGCGTGCGAGAGAGCGCGTGCGGTCGGCGTGTTGACGGGGCAGCGGTACGCGCACGCGCTGTCGTTGTGCGCCGGGTTGCGGGCGCGTGTGGTGCCGCCCGAGAAGATCGAAGAGGCGATCGTCCAGCTGCGAACGAAGCTCCACGCGCTCTCGCCGAGCGTCGAAGTGGGCGAGCCGGGCACGTTCTGGCTCGATGGCGAGGGGCTCGCGCGCGTGTTCGTGGAGCGCAATGGGCCCGCGGGGACGGAGTGGGGCATGGCGATCGGACGCGCGGTGGCCGAGCTCGGCTATCACGGCGCGGTGGTCGTGGGCTTCACGCGGTTCGGGACGTATGCGATCGCGAGGGCGACGCGGCACGGGCTGACGGTGGTGCGCAGCGATGCCGACGAACGCACTGCGGCGGCCAATGTTCCGCTCGCGCGGCTCGAGATCGATCCGAAGCTGCGCGATCACTTCTCGCGCTTGGGCGTGACGAGCGTGGGGCAGATGATCCGCTTGCCGGGCGGCGGCATCTTGGAGCGGTTCGGGCGGGAGGCGCATCGGCTGTATCAGCTCGCGGCAGGCGAGCGGTGGGATCCGCTCGTGCCGATGGCGCCGCCCGAGGCGCCTGACGAGCGCGTACTGCTCGACGACGAGGACGACGATGTCGATCGCTTGATGTTCGCGATCAAGCCCGCGCTGGATCGCTTGCTCGATCGGTTGGCGGCCAAGGGCAGGGCGCTCGTCGCGCTGCACGTGGAGCTCGCGCTCAAGCATCGCGTCGGCAAGGTCGAGGTGCGCAGCGATTGCATCAAGCCCGCGCAGCCCACGCTCGATGCACGCTCGCTCGTGCGGCTCGTGCACTTGCGGTTGACCGGCATGCCGCCGGTGGCGCCGGTCAACGCGCTCCGCGTGTGGGCGGACGATGTCGCGGCGACGCAGCAACAGCTCGCGTTGTTCGCCGCCAAGCCGAGGCGCGATCTGCGCGCGGCCGACGAGGCGATCGCGAAGCTGCGCGCCGAGATGGGCGACGACGCGGTCGTGCGCGCGGTGCTGCGCGACGGACACTTGCCCGAGGCGAGCTTTGGCTGGGAGCGCTTGGTTCACGTCACGCGCGCGCAGCCGCAGAACGTCCTCGTGCGTCCGCTCGTGCGGCGCTTGCTCGCCAAGCCGCAGCCGTTGCCACCGCAAGTGCGGCAGGTGCGCGACGATGGGTGGTTACTGTCGAACCTCGAGCACGGCGCGGTCGTGCGCATCTTCGGACCGTTCGTCGTGTCGGGCGGTTGGTGGGCCAACGCGAACGCGCTCGATACGCATCGCGAGTATCACTTCGCGGAGCTGCGCCGCGGCGACTGCTTGTGGGTCTACTACGATCGCAATCGCAGGCGCTGGTTCTGGCAAGGCAGCGTCGAGTGATCGCTGCGATCCACTGTCGCGCCACGCGCGGACATCATACGCTCGGGTCGTGAGCGATCAGGAACCCAAGGTGTATGGAACGGCGGACCACGAGGAGCCCGTCTCGCGTCGAGACTTCGAGCGCGCGCTGCGCTCCCTCAACGCGAGCGACCTCGACATTCGCGACGCGCTGCTCAAGCTCGCCGCCCACGTGATCTCGCTGACGGACGAGCTCACGCGGCGCATCGACAAGGTCGAGCCGCTGCCCGCGCCGCCCGACACGCCGGCCGAGGAGCCCACGCACACCGTCGAGCAAATGGTGGCCGCGCTGATCCCGAGCACGCTCGATCAGATCCGCGCGCAAGACATCATCTCGAGCCAGCGCGTCGCGCTCGACGTGGTCCCGGACTCGAAGTACGAGGCGAAGGTCGAGGGCCCGCCGTGCCTGGAGCTGTTGCACATCTGCAAGGCGCGCTGCTGTCGCTTGACCTTCTCGCTCTCGACGGAGGATCTCGACGAGGGCGTGGTGCGGTGGGACTACGGTCAGCCGTACTTGATCCGCCAACGCGCCAGCGACGGCTACTGCGTGCACAACTCGCCGGAGACGGGCGGATGTACCGTGCACGCCAATCGCCCGCGCGTGTGTCGCGTCTATGACTGCCGCACCGACGAGCGGATCTGGATCGACTACGAGAAGAAGATCGTCGCGCCACCGATCCGCAACCCGGCGAACCGCAGCTCCGACATGCCCGAGAAGAAGGTCGAGTACTTCGATCTCCTCGATCGCGTGAAGGCGCGCCGCAACGCCGTGCACTTCGAGACCATGGCGATCTCCACGTCGTACGCGGATCCCGAGCCGGCCCCGGGCGTCGAGGTCCAGCCCAAGAAGCCGCTGTTCCCGTAGCTCATCGCGATCGACGCAGTCGCGCGTTATCGCGATCGACGCAGTCTCTCGATCTCCGTCGGTGCGGGCGAGACGATCACCTCGCCGCTCTCGCCGTCCACCGCGAGCAGATCGTTGGGACGCGCCCAGCCGAACAGGCCCGGCACGTCGCTGACGACGGGCACGCCGCCCGCGCGCGCGATCGCGATCGCGTCGAGCGAGCAGACGTCGCTCGCGACGATCGCCGCGGCTCCACGCGCGACCGCGGCGATCGCGACGAACGCGTGAATGCGATCGGCGATCCACACGTGACCCGGACGCAGCGCGCGCGGCTCCGCGAGCAACACGCACAGCTCCTCGATGTCCACGACCTGCACGCCAGCCGCGGCAGTGCCGACGACGCCGAGCCGGTACGGCGCGCGCGCGTACTCCTTGGCCACCTTGCGCAGACCGTCGTGCGCGCCCGCGGCGGCGACGAGCTGCTCGCGCAGTCGAGCGTCGCACAGCGCGAGCGCGAAGCGATCGAGCGACGCACCCACGGCGGGACTCTCCGCGTGCGCGAGCCGCTTCATCGCGCGACCGAGATCCTCGCGCAGCCGGCCGAACGCGCGCTCGAGCTCGACGGGCGGAGCACCGAGCGCCGTCGTCGTCGGCACCACGCCCACGCGACCGAGCACCGCACCGCTCACG
>JAEYYV010000368.1 GCA_023428295.1 Pseudomonadota bacterium | reverse complement strand
GACGAAGGCAGCACCGACGACGAACGCGCCGGCCGCACCGACGACAGGTTCGCCGACGATGAATGCGCCGACGAAGGTGGCCCCGACGACGACCGCGCCAGCGCCGATGACGAGTGCGCCGGTGCCTACGCCGAATGCACCGACGACGGCAGCCCCGATGTCGACCGGATCGGCGAAGGCCGCCACGACGCCGACGACCACCGAGTGAAGCGTGGGCGCGCTGCGACCGCCACCGGCTCGCTCGTTCTCGTCGGAGATCCGTCCGATCCCCGCCGGCGTCCGCGCCCGCATGGACGGCTGCTCCTGGCGCGGCGACGACGCGCGATGCCCGCGATGGGGCGCGCTCGCGTACCTGCAGTTCGATCATGTGTCGTTCGATGGCACCGCGACCGGCGAGCTGGTCGTCGCGCGCGAGCTCGCGGAGCGGACGGTGGTGCTCCTCGCGCGCTTGTGGTCGCTCGGCTTTCCGATTCGCCAGGCGCGGCTCGTCGATGACTACGGAGCCTCCGACGAGGCGTCGATGGCAGCGGACAACTCGTCCGCGTTCAACTTTCGCGTGATCGCGGGGACGCAGATCCTCTCGCAGCACGCGCTCGGGCGCGCGATCGACATCAACCCCGTCGAGAATCCGTGGCGAAAGCCGGATCGGATCGTGCCAGAGGCGGGTCGGGCGTTCGCGGATCGCAGGGACGTGAGGCTCGGGATGATCGTGCGGCCCGGACCGATCGTCTGCGCGTTCGACGAGCTCGGTTGGGAGTGGGGCGGCGATTGGCGCCACGCGTGGGACGATCACCACGTCGTGTGGTCGCGCGCGCTGTAAGTCCGCGAACAGAGCCAGCGAGAAATCGCGCAACCACGACGAGGTGCCGTGGATAGGCGCGCGTCATGACCCACTCGACGGTGCTTGTCTTCGCCCTCGGACTCTCCTCGCTCGCCGCATCGCCCGCGCTCGCTGACTCGCCCGCGTCGACGAGCGTCTCGCCGATCGCATCGCCGATCGGATCGCCGATTGGATCGCCGATCGGATCGCCGATCGGATCGCCAATCGGATCGATCGACCCGTACCTCGACTACATCACGTACGTCACCACGTTCCGCTCGCACACGACGGGCGATGCGGCCCTCGCGGTCGTGCAACACGACCCGGCCGGCACGCGATGCTTCGCGAGCGCGACGAGCCGCCCCGAGCGCGAGCTGTGTCAGCGATACCTGCAGGAGAAAGCGCTCGTCGAAGCGCTGCCCGCGATCGCGATCGCCGTCCGCGCCAAGGCCGTGCTCGACGCGAATCCCGACGAGCCGTCGCGCACCGCGATGCTACCGCTGGCGCAGTCGTGCGCCGAGGCGGCGGATCGGTTGGCAGCGACGGGAATCGCGCCACTGCGCAAGGTCGGGCCGTACACCATCGGACTGCTGAAGGCGAAGCTCTGCAACGAGCTGCTCGTGGCGACCGACGATGGCAGCACGGAGCAAGTGTCCGTTACCGCGCACTGACGACCGCGCCGGTGTACCTTCGGCGCGATGCCTCAGGTCATCGACTTTCCAGCGCTGCCTCCCGTCGCGGCGATCTCGCTCGTTCGCGTGTGCAAGGAGACACAGCCCAAGGAGCCATTCCGCGAGCTCCGCTCTCGGTTGCGTGGTGCGAAGCTGTGGGAGCGTGATCGCCCACAGGTGATCCTTCGCTTCCTCGGTGCGAGTGGTCCCGTCATCTCGCCGTCGGTGTTCATGCAAGCGGTCGCGTCGGCGCCCGACGAGAATGCAGTCGCCGAGGCGATCCTCGATCGCGTCTGGCAGCTGAACCCGCTGCTCGGCAAGACGATCGTGGACCTCGTCACGCAGCGCCCGTATCACAAGGACGAGATCGCGAAGCACCTCGCGAGCGGTGCGTTCAAGGGCGTGGTTCCGTCGCGTCCCGCGCTCGAGATCTGGATCCAGAATGCGATCACGCACGGGCTGCTCAAGACCGTCGGCATCGCCGTGCAAGCGGGCCCGCGCATCGAACGCTACACGGGGCTCGCTGCGACGCTCGACGTCGAAGAGTTCCTCGCCGAAGACAAGCCCGAGCCCGAGCCGGTGATCCCGGCGCACGGCGAGACCGAGGAAGGCGCGCCCACCGAGTCCGCGACGGAGTCGTCGATCCCGAACGCGGCCGCGGCGCCGAGCGGTTCTCCGCTGCCCGCACCGCTTCGCCACCTCAATGCCGATGGCGTCCCGACGCCGCGCAACCGCGATCGCGTGGTGCCCACGGCGCGCTTCGCGCAGGAGTTCTCCGAGGAGGTCCTCGACGAGACGCGCACGCGCATCGCGTCGTGGTGGACCGAGATCAACAAGCAGTCGCTCGCGTATCAACCGAGCGACTTCGGCATCGACACCGAAGCGTGGGTCGAGAACGCCGACGAGATCGTCTATCGCATCGCCGTCGCCGCCGCGCTGGTGTTCCGTCTCGATCGCGATCGCAACGGCGTGATCGGCGCGTTCACCGCGCTCGACAAGGCGGGCATCCTCGGCGACCTCTACCAGGGCAACGTCCCCGAGAATCTGCCCACGCAGATCGACGCGCGTGCCCTGATGCTCGCCTCGCTCGCCGCGCGTCGCTGCGCGGAGGTCCCCGAGCTCGCGTCGCAGCTCGATGGTCGCGCCAACGCGGCCGAGGCGTTCGCCTCGCTCGATCAAGCGCTCGGTCGCGGACTGTTTCGCACCGAGCTGTTCTGGATCATGGCCATGCTCCAGCAGCTCGGCGTGATCCGCTACGACGACCTCGGCGACTTCACCGTCACTCCGCACCGCATCGTGCGCGACACGCTGTTCCGCCTCGGCTTCGTGAACACGCCGTACGCGAACGATGGACCGAGTCTGTCGGCCGCGTCACGCGCGGCACGCAAGGCCGTGCCGGAGGGTGCCGCCGACGAGATCCTCACGCTCTTCGCACTGGCAGCGGGATGTGCGTATGACTGCACTCATCGCAAGACGTGCGACTTCCCGTGTCGCGAACGTTTAGAATGAGTGCGTGCGCACTCTCCTTGTTACGTTCGCCTCCTTGGCCGCCGCGTGCGGCAGCGTCCAGAGCGCCGACCAGTGCTGCGTCGACGAAGCCGACTGCGCGTTGATCAAGTCGCAGGTCGTTCTGCCCTGCGAGACCGGCCAGGTCTGCACGGCACAACACGAGTGCGTGGTCGCCGAGTGCCGGACCAGCATGGACTGCTCCGCCGAGGCGCCGATCTGCCGCGTCGGTTTCTGCGAGAGCGTGTGCTTGGGCGAAGAGGACTGCGCTGACGTCGCGGGGCGCACGCACTGTTCGCCCGACGGTGCCTGCGTCGGCTGCGTCGACTCCACGCATTGCTCGGGAAACACCGCGTTCTGCGACGCCGAGGACAGCGTGTGCCGCGGCTGCGAGCGCGACAACGAGTGCGCGAGCGGTGTCTGCATCGAGTCCGAAGGCATCTGCGCGCTCGAAGCGGACATCCTCTACGTCGCGACCGGCCCCGACACCGGCGACTGCACGAAGCTTCAACCGTGCTCCACGCTCGGCTACGCCGTCTCGAAGATCACGCCTGGTAGCTCGCGCCACGTGGTCCGCGTCGAGGGCGGCTTCGCCAACAACGAGTCCACCACGATCAACGTGTCCACGCGTGTCGTCATCGACGGCACGGGCACGCGCGTGCAGAAGCCCACGTCCGCGCTGCCGTGGATGTCGGTCAGCGGCGCGGGGCAAGCGATCCTCGGCGGCCTGACGATCGAGGGCGATAGCAGCATGAGCAACCCGAACATCCGGGTCATGAACGCCGCCCTCACGCTCGGCCCGAACACGACGCTCAAGAGCTACGCGCAGGTCTCGAGCGGCACGCTCGTCGTCCACCAAGCCACGGTCGACGACGGCGCCGTCGGGTGCACGAGCGGCACGCTCACCATCGATCGCGCGACCTTCGATGACTCCGCGGTTCACGCGCTCAACTGCCAGCTCTCGATCCATCGCTCGCGGTTCACGAAGGGCTCGGACGGCATCCTCGAGGTCACGGGAGGCAAGGCCACCGTCGAGAACAGCCTGTTCGTGAACACGTACGAGTTCTCGGACAGCCTCCGCATCACCAGCGCCGCCCCCGGCAGCAGCTTCCGCTTCAACACCGTCGCCAACCTCTCGGGCATCAACTCGGATGGCGTGGCGCTGAGCTGCGACGCGAACCTCAAGGTCTCGAGCAACATCTTCGCGTATCGCAGCCAGCACCCGTTGGGCTACCAACCTGCGTGCACGGCCGAGTTCTCGATCTTCGACGATCACGCGCTCGCGTCGGCCCTCACGTCCAGTGACTCGCAGTTCGTGCCGTTCACGTCGATCTTCACGGATCCGGTCGGGCGCGACTTCACGCTCTCTGCTTCGAGCGCGGCACGAAACGCCGCCGACCCGACGATCACGGACGTGCTCATCGATATCGACGGACGCGGACGTCCCGTGGGCGCTGCTGATGCGGGCGCGTTCGAAGCGCCGTAGGATACGTTCGCTTCTGCGAATGGAGGTCGGGATGAGGCTCGTCGTTGTCGTTCACGCTGTTGTTGTCTTGGGGCTCGCTGGCTGCACCACGCGGCAGAACCCGAACGTCTGCTGCCAGACCGAGCAGCAGTGCAGGGAGGTCGGCTTCGAGGAGCCGCAGCCGTGCGGAGCGGGCCAAGCGTGCTCCGCCGATCACACGTGCGTCGCAGCGGAGTGCCAGCGCAACGCTGACTGCAACGACGACGAGCCGGTGTGCCGCAACGGCTTCTGCGAGTCCACCTGCGCGGTCGACGAGGATTGCGCCGACGTCGCGGGGCGCACGCGCTGCCTCGAACAAGTGTGCGTGGGCTGCACCGAGAGCTCCCAATGCCCGGCGAGCGCCGCCATCTGCGATTCGCAAACGCACGCGTGTCGCGGCTGCAACTACGACGACGAGTGTGCCAGCGGCGTGTGTCTCGAGACCTCGGGGCTCTGCGCGGACGAAGCGAACATTCTCTACGTGGGCAAAGGCACCGACAGTGGTGCGTGTACGAAGAACGAGCCGTGCCGGACGATCGGCTACGCCTACTCGAAGGTCGGCATCTCGAGTCGGAACATCATTCGAGTGAGCGGTGGTGCCATCAGCCTGGACCCGTCGACCGTGTCGGTGAGCTCGGCGCTAGTCATCGATGGAACTGGAACCATGATCAACAAGCCGGCAGGGATATGCCCTGGCTGCACGTCGACGCGACTGGAAGCGTGACGCTGCAGGGTGTCACGATCATGGGCAGCACCAACGATACAGCCACTCCGTCGATCGTCGTCGGGAACATTGGCACGGTCATCGTCGGCCCGCAGTCGAACCTGAAGGGGACCGTTCGCGTCAACGCCGGTGGGGCGATTCGAGTCGATCGCGCCACCGTCGCGAGCGGAATTGATTGTACGAATGGCAGCGTCGACGTGCTCGAGTCCACCTTCGCTTCGATCGACCAAGTCTCTCAGCGTGTCACGAAGGTCGGTGGTACGGGCTGCAACATATCGATTCGCCGATCGCGCTTCTCCCATGTCGGGCCCATGCTCGCTGCATCCGGTGGCCTGGTTGTCGTCGAGAACAATCTCTTCGCGACCACGCACGAGTATGCAGACTCTATTTGGATCCGGGGTGTGCGGAACGGAAGCGTGTTCCGCTATAACACCGTCGTCAACACCGTCCAGACGGACACCGGCGACGGTGTCGCGCTGGACTGCGACGGATCAGTCGAGGTGAGTAACTCCGTGTTCACATATCGGAGCCAACATCCGTTCACCTATGCGGCTGGATGTTTGGCGAAGTTCTCCGTCTTCGACGACGTCGCGCTTCCGCTACCGACCGCACCGATCGAGAGCTCGTTTCATCCGTTCTCGTCGTTGTTCCTGAACCCGATCGCAGGAGACTTCCGACTTTCGAGCGCGAGCCCAGCGAAGCAAGCGGCAGATCCGACCTCGACTGTCACTGAGGACCTCGATGGAACCGTACGTCCGCGTCCCGCCGGCTCTCGTGCGGATGCAGGCGCCTTCGAAGCCGACTAACAGCGGTGTGCTACGCTGAGCACATGCTCGCAGCGATCGTCGTCGGCGGACTGACCGCGTGGTACCTCGGACTCAACGCCGGGATCATTGCTGCGATCGCCACGGCCGTCGCTCTGATTCTTGGCAACATCGTCCCGGGCCTGACGCTGGCGGTCTACGTCGCGGTGCTCGGGTGGTGCGCGGCGCTCTACTTGCTCGGCCCGAAGATGTCGAAGGGCAAAGGTCTCAAGGACAATAAGGGCCAGACCGCGGGCATCTTGGGGAACCTGATGGGGGCGGCTGGACAGGCGAGTTCGTGGGTTCGTTCGAAGCTTGGAAATGACAAGAAGAGCTGAGCGGTTCCCGAACACCCCGTAATTTCGGGGATCTCGCTTGGGACTGTTGGCACCATCTGGGGCCCCACCACCCAGATAGATTCGCAGAGCGCCGCGTGATTTCAGCGTGTTGCGTACGGCACAGGACGTGTAACCCGTGCGCTACATGCGCATTCTTCCGCTAGTCCTGGGACTCTCGCTCGTAGGCTGTATCACCGGCGAAATTGGTCCGACGGGGGGCGGAGATGATGAAGGTGAAGGT
>JAEYYV010000365.1 GCA_023428295.1 Pseudomonadota bacterium | reverse complement strand
CGCCGCCGTGATCGCGGCTGACCGCGGCGAGCTTGTCTTGCCGTGGTCCTTCGCGGCCGCTGCGAAGTAGCGTGACGTGCCACGACTGATCGCACCTGTCTCTACGGGGCGCGGCGAGTCCTTACGTTCCTCCTCGTGCGCGGCCCGCAGGACACGGGCACGCCACCGCGCGCGTATCCTCTGTGCACGGACTCGATGACCTGGCCCGCTGTCGACGGCGCACTCGCGCTCTTGTTCGGCATCGGCATGTTCTCGGCGATCAATCAGTCCGACGACGAGTACACGCTCGGTAACCCGAACACGTCCGCCGACGATCAGCGCGCGGAAGCGACGATCAGCCTGGGGCTTTTGACGGTGGTCGCGGGCATCAGCGCCTTCATCGGATACCAGCGCGTGAATCGGTGCGGAACCGCGCGCGAGGAGTTCGCGCGGGCGTACCCGCAAGGTCAGAGCTTGCCGACGTGGGGCGCGCCCCAGCCGTATCCGTATCCGCAACAGGGCTATCCGCAACCGTATCCGCCGCAGGGCTATCCGCCGCCGTATCAGCCACAACCCGAGGCCACTCCGCCGCCGCCGCAAACACCGGCGGGCTACGAAGGCGGCGCGTGCATGGCGCAGAGCGTGTGCGCGGAGGACCTCGTCTGCGCGTCGGGATACTGCGTGCGCCCGTCGTCAGCACCGCCACCGTCGACGACGTCACCGTGACTAGTTCACGGTCTCGGCGCACGGAGCCAGCTCGCACAGCAAGTGGCTCACGTGTCCGAGGGTGCGTTGCAGGCGCTGCAACGGGCAGCGCGCTTCGAGCAGCTCCTGGCGCGTGTCGGCATCCATGATCAGCGCGGCGGCCACTGCGTCGGCGCACGCGCCGGGCGAGCCGAACGCGCGCGCGAGGTCGCGCAGCTGCGAGCCGCCTTGCTCGATCACCTCGGCGAGCCGATCGCACAGCTTGATCAAGCGATGATGATGATCGCGCGCATCGGCGTCGTCGACCGTGCGATCGAGGAGCGGCAGCGCTTCCACCATGCGGTAGCTGCGATCCACGGACAGCTCGCGCGCGATCTCGACGCGCGCGACACCGCGAAGCAGGAGCGCGAAGCGTCCATCCGGCAGCTCCTCGCTGCAGATGATCTTGCCCACGCCACACTTCTCGTAGACCGGCGGGCGTCCGTAGTACGTGCCCTCGTAGCCAGGGCGGAGCCGCGCGATGCCCATCAAATGATGGCCCGCGAGGCAGTCGCGCGTGAGCTCGCGATAGCGAGGCTCGAACACGTGGAGCGGGAGGAGGCCGCCCGGCAGGAGCACGCAGTTCGGCAGCGGGAAGATCGGCAACGAGGAGAGCGCGTCGGGGTCGAATGCGGTCTCCATAGTTCGATCCTCCACCGCCGCTCTCTCAGCCGTACACGTCGATGCAAGCGCCGGTCAGTGCGTCCGGCGCGCCGAAGGGCGCGGGTGTCGCGAGAAACACAGCAGTCGATGCGACGTCGTCAGGACTCATGTCGGCTTTGCCTCCTGGGTGCCCCACCTTCAGCATAGCGGTATCCACGCTGCCGGGGCAGATCGCATTCACGGAGACCTTAGCAGCGCGCAATTCGACGGCAAGTGCTCGCGTGAATCCGACCACCCCGTGTTTGGCGGCGCAATACGCGGCGAGCATGGCCGTGCCCTCGCGGCCCGCGCGGGACGCGATGTTGATGATGCGGCCCCCGCCGCGGGTGAGATCCGAGAGGAGGGCGCGCGTGACGAGGAACGTCCCGTCGAGGTTTGTCGCGATCACGGAGCGCCACTCCGCGTCGGACACCGCGACGGTCGGCTTGCGATGCACGACGCCGGCGTTGTTGACGAGGACACGCACGGGCGGGAGATGCGCGCGCATCGAGTCCGCGGCGTGCTCGATCTGATCGCGCTGCGTGACATCGACGAGATACGGATACGCGCGACCACCCGCTTCGGCGATCTCGGTTGCCACGTGCTGCAGGGCGTTGCCATCGCGTGCCCACAACGCCACGTCGGCGCCGAGCGCGGCGAGCCGGATCGCGATCGCTCGCCCGATTCCGCGGCTAGCTCCCGTCACGACCACCGTGGTTCCGGCGAGCCAGCCAAACGACGTCGTCATTGGTAACTCCGTACTCCCAGCGTCACTTCTGCTTGTCCTTGTGCTCGTACTGCTTCAGATCGGTGGGCTCGGGATCGCCGAGCTGACCCTTGGCGTTGGCGAGGACATCGAGGGGATCGACGATGGTGTTGTACGGGTACGGCATCGACTGCGACTGGCACTGAAACGTTGCCTTCTGCTGGTCGTCCTTGATGTCGAACACGTAGATCGGGTCCTTCTCGCCATTCGTGCCGTTGCCACAGTCCTTCAGGTACGCCCAGCCGCTGCCGTCGATCTGTCGCCACGTGTCGTCGAACTCGCCGGGTGTGATGCCGCGGGCATCCTCGAGGCGATTGCCCTGGCGATCGATGCGCCAGCGCTTCACGCGCGGACCTTGATCCTGACAGTCCATCTGCACGCCGAGCTCGCTGCCGCCGAGCGCGTTCGTCGCGATGTAGCTGACGATGCGCTCCTTGCACTCGAAGTCCTGCGCTTCTTCCGCGGCCTGCTTCTGGCGCGCACCGCACGCCGACATCGCGACAACAATACAGACGAGAACAGGGACCTCAGACATAGTCACCCGCCAGCGACGCGCGGAGCTCGTCGGGGCACTCGACCCGATACCGATAGTTCGGATGGTCGACCTCGACGGCGATCGTGGTGCTCGGATCGGCGAGCGCCGCTCGGTCCGCTTCCGTCAGAGGAAAGCGCATGTACTGCACGGCGCTGATCTTCTCCTCGGTGGAGCGGCCCGGCTCGAACGCGGCGCGGATCGCGTGTCCCCCGAGATGAAGCACCACGTGCTCGTCGATGCCGACCAGCTTCGCGAGCTTCTCCTTGATCTGCTCGTCTTGCGGGAGCGGCACGAACAGCGTGGCAGCGAGCGATGTCTCGGTCGGCATGAGCTCGTTGGTCAGATCGATCTCGGTCTGGATCTGGTCGTCGCGTACGAGGTTCTCGAGTCGGCAGATCTCTTCGATCTGCATCGTCAGCGTGAGTCGGTTATCGAACACGAGCTCGAGGGTCGGTCCGATGACCACGCGCCGCGCTTTCTTCAGCTCGATGACGCGATTTCGGTAGTCGTCCCGGATGTGCGCGTACATCGCGGGACCCTTGATGTCCAGACGAGTGATCGGGCGGACGAGGCTCATGTCCGGTGTGTACCACCGTCATTTCAGATCGGGTGGTTCTCTTTGCCACTCGTTCCGTAGGCCGAAAACGAAACGGCGCCCTCTCGAGCGCCGCATCGTTTCGTCGATATCGCGAACCGCTTACTTGCTGTTCAGCGAGTCGAGGCCCTTCTGGAAGCGGCCGGCGTGCGAGCGCTCGGCGCGCGCGAGCGTCTCGAACCACTCGGCGATCTCCTCGAAGCCTTCCTCGCGCGCCGTCTTGGCGAACGACGGGTACATCTGCGTGTACTCGTAGGTCTCGCCGGCGATGGACGCCTTGAGGTTCTTCACGGTGTCGCCGATCGGCTCACCCGTCGCCGGATCGCCAACGCGCTTCAAGTAGTCGAGGTGGCCATGCGCGTGGCCCGTCTCGCCCTCGGCGGTGTCGCGGAACAGACCCGCGATGTCGGGCTGACCCTCGACGTCGGCGACCTTGGCGAAGTAGAGGTAGCGACGGTTGGCCTGCGACTCGCCAGCGAACGCGTCCTTGAGATTTGCGTGGGTCTTGCTGCCATTGAGCTCGGCCATGACGTACTCCTTCGTTTCCCGGTTAGTGGTGGGCTCTTTCGTACCACCGTCGGAAAACGCGAGCAATCAGGTCGCGCCGAGATACGCGGCGAGAATGTTCACGATGTCATCGATCGCCGCACGCGCGATCGAGCGCTGGCCTGCGGGAACATCGTTGAGCAGGATGGCGAACGCGAGCGGTTGCTTGCTGTCGACGGCGATATAGCCCGCCAGCGTGATCACCTTGTCGAGCGTGCCCGTCTTGGCGCGCACGCGCCCGTGGGCCGGCGTGCCGCGAAACCGTCGGCCGAGCGTCCCGTCGGTGCCTCCGATCGGGAGCGACGAGACGAGATCGGGGCCGATACGGTAGTCCGCGTGCGCGGCGGTGAGGAGCGTCGTCATCTGCGCTGCCGAGACGTCGGTCGACGCGAACAGCCCCGAGCCGTTGGCCGCGCGATAGCTCCCGGCGGGAAGACCGAGCTTCGCGAGGTACGCGGCGACGGCGGCGGTGCCGTCGGCCCACGTCGCGGGACCTGCGATGCCCGCGGCGGCGCGCGCTTCGGCGCCGAGCGTCTTCAGGACCGTCTCCGCGACGTAGTTGTCGGACAGCTTGTTCATGAAGCGCACGACGTCGGCGAGCGGCAGCGAGTCGTGCACCGCGAGCTGCTTCGCGATCGGAGGCGCGGTGCCCATCGCGATCTGTCGTCCACGGATCGTGATGCCGTGCGCGGCGAGCGATGCGCGGAAGACTTCGCCCGCGAAGCGCGCGGGATCGTCGACGCGGCGGCGGAAGTCCCACGAGCCTTCGCCGACGCGAATCTGCCCCGTGACCTCGTACTCCACCTTGGTGGGCGTAGCAGGGCGCTTGGTCTCGACGCGCAGGCGCGTGCGGCCCTCGGTGACCGACGTGACCTCGCGCTTCACGATGGTGATGTAATCGCCCGCGGCGGGCTCGAGCGTGACCGTCGCACTGCCGCCCGGATTGGCAACGACGGTCAGCGTGACTGCCGAGCGCGCGACGCCGAGGCTCGCGACGGGGGCGCGAAAGCCAGCGCGCTCCTTGGGCTGCTCGTCGTAGTGCGGAGGATCGACGACGTTGTCGAAGTAGCTCGCGTCGAGGACGAGGCGGCCCTCGATCGTCCGCACGCCACGCGCGGCGAGCTCCGCGGCGAGCTCGCCCAGGTGACCGGCGGTGAGCATCGGATCTCCACGGCCGCGCAGATAGAGATCACCCGCGATGACGCCGGCCGCGTCGGGCAGCTTGTCGGCGAGCACGGCGGTGCGCCACCGAAAGCCATTGCCGAGTGTTCCGAGCGCCGCGACCGTGGTGAGCACCTTGGTGTTCGACGCGAGGTTTAGCTGCGCGTCCGCTTGGTGCGCGAACAGAGGCTCGCCGGTCGCGAGATCCGTGACCGCGATGCCGATCCGTGCGCGGCCCAGCGTGGGGCGAGCGGCGAGCGCAGCGCGAACCTGATCCGCGACCCACTTCTTGCGCGCGTCGGGCAGGGGAGGCGCGACGAGCACCTTGGCGCTGCCGCTGCCGTCGCCTTCGTCGTCGGGATCGCGCTCGGCGGACTCCGCGGAGCCGGCGGCCGATCCAGCGGACCCGCTTCCTTGCGAGCGCGCGGGTACGGGCAGCATAGTCAGTGCAGCGAGAGCCGCGCAGACGACCACCCGAGATGACTTCACTCCGAAACGCTATCACGCTCGCGACGCTGATCCTTCTGGCAGCGTGCACGTCGCGCAAAAGTCGCACGCCGTCGGACACGATCGTCGTGGTGCTCGACGGTGTGATGACGAGCTCGGACCCGCGGTACACGCTCTCCAACTACGACGGCAAGCTCGCGAAGCTCGTGCACGCGGGGCTCACCGCCGTGGACACGCCATCGCTCGAGCCGCGGCTCGATCTCGCCTCGCGCGTCGATCGCATCGACGACCTCACGTACGAGATCGAGATCCGCCCCGACGCGAAGTTCTCCGACGGCTCGCCGGTCCTGGCGGCCGATGTCTCGTTCACGTTCGAATCGATGATGGCCGAGGACTCGGACAGCCCGCTGCATCGCGGCTTCTCCGAGCGCTTCGCGAAGGTCGAGGTCATCGCCGATCGCGTCGTACGGTTTCACCTGCGCGAGAAGCTCGCCACGTTTCTGACCGACATCGATTTCGGCATCGTCTCGCGCACCAGGAAGGGCGCGGGCCCGTACATCGTGCGCGAGCTCGACGCGCAGCACGTGTTGCTCGATCGCAACCCGCACTACGAGCCGCTGCCGAAGATGGAGCGCGTCGAGATCAAGTTCGTCCCGGATGCGTCGGCGCGCCTCCTCATGCTCGTGGGTGGTTCGGCGGATCTCGTGCAGAACGGAGTGCGCCTCGATCTGCTCGACGAAGTCGCCGAGCGCCCGCGCGTGAAGATGTCGGTCGCGCCGAGCGCGCTGCTGACGTACTTGATCTTCAACAACGAAGATCCGCTGCTAACGGACAAGCGCGTTCGCCAAGCCATTGCCCTCGCGCTCGATCGCCCCGAGCTGATCGCCGCGATGTTCGACGGGCGCTGCGTGCTCGCGACGGGCCTCTTGCCGCCGACGAGCTGGGCGTACGAGCCCGACGTCGCGCGGTGGAACCGTGACCTCGCGCGATCGAAGCAGCTGCTCGACGAAGCGGGCTATCGCGATCCCGACGGCGACGGTCCCGCGCCACGCCTTCGCCTCGTCTACAAGACGAGCAGCGATGCGTTCCGCGTCGCGATCGCCAAGGTGATCGCCGCGCAGCTCTCGCAGGTCGGCATCGCCGTCGAGGTGCGCTCGTTCGAGCGACTCACGTTCTTCGCGGATCTGAAGAAGGGGCTCTACCAGCTCGCGTCCGCACAGACGTCCGACATCGCCGAGCCCGACTTCTACTTCACGTACTTTCACTCGTCGCGCATCCCCGTCGCGCAGAACCCCGATGGACTCAATCGGTGGAAGTACAAGAACGCGCGCGTCGACGAGCTGACCAAACGCGGACGCAGCGAGCTCGATCGCGAGGTGCGCAAACAGATCTACAGCGAGGTCCAAACCATCCTCGCGGACGAGCTCCCCATCGTACCTCTGTGGCACGAGGACAACGTCACGTTCACGAACCTGGAGGTCGAGGGCTACACCATGACGGCGAATGCCCGCCTACAGGGCCTCGTGACGACCTGGAAACGCAAGGAATGACTTAATAAAATGTGACGTCGAACACGCTTCCGAGGCATACCCGATTGTAGTAGAAGCGTTCCTTCGTATGGCCGCAGACCCCGCCACCGAGGAGCTCTTCCTCGGCATTGCACACGCGCTGTTCGTGAACCGACTGCACGTGCTTCGCCTGACCGAGGTCGTGCGCCTCGGTATTCGCCCCGACCCCCATGACCAGAACATGGAAGTTCCGCAGGAGGTCGATCGCGAGCTGATCCAGCAAGCGTTCGCCTACGTGCAGCGGCACTTCCCGCCGGCGTTCAGCGGCAAGATCGAAGCGGCCAAGGCTCGCTGGATCCGGCTCGCCTAGAACGCTAGACGCCGCAGGCGAAGAGCTTCTCGCACGCAGGGAAGGCCGTCTCCTCACATAGCTGGGCGTCAGTGGCGGACGTCTGCTGCTGGATACAAGCGCGCGCATCACCGACGGTCGCCGTACAGGTCGCTGGTGGAACCCCGAGATCCGTGCAGTTCTGACTGCTGACGGTGATCGTGATCCCGTCGCACGTCACCTCCCGCGAGAAGGAGAGCTCCTCGCACAGATCGAGTCGTTCGGCGGCGCTCAGGTCGACGAGCTTCTTCGAGCTCGAGATGTCGCTGCCTCCGCCACCGCAGGCTGCCATCAAGGGAACGAGGAGGGAGAGTAGTAGGATTCGCATGGCGCGGATCCTACTCTCCGGTGCCTGCTCGGGGCTTGTTCTTTGTCGACATGGCGCGACGCTCGTCGAGCGTGGCGCGACGCTCGCGGAGCTCTCTCTCGAAGCCCGAGTCCATCGGTTCGTAGATGCGCTCGCCGACGAGCGCGTCGGGCAAGTACTCCTCCGGCACGTAGTTGCCCTCGAAGTCGTGCGGGTACTTGTAGCCCTGGCCGTGGCCCATGGACCGCTCGAGCGCCGTCGAGCCGGGGCGATAGCGCGCGGGAACGGGCAGGGCGCCGTTCTCGCGCACGAGCTTTCGCGCAGCCGAGTACGCGGTGAGCGCGCTGTTGGATTTGGGCGCGAGCGCGAGGTACGTCACCGCTTGCGTGAGCGGAAGCACGCCCTCGGGCAGACCCATCAGCTCGAAGGCTTGCAACGCGCTGACCGCGACGACGAGCGCTTGCGGATCCGCGTTGCCGATGTCCTCGCTCGCGAAGATCACCATCCGGCGCAGCACGAAGCGCGGATCCTCGCCGGCCTCGAGCATGCGCGTCATCCAGTACACCGCCGCGTCCGGATCCGAGCCGCGCATGCTCTTGATGAACACGCTCACGACGCCGTAGTGCTCGTCGCCCGCTTTGTCGTAGAGCAGCGTCTTGCCCTGCGCGGCCTCGGCGACGTGATCGAGCGTGAGCGCCACTGGCTCGTCGGCTCGATCCTCGGGAACCTCGCGACGCGCGAGATCCGCGGCGATCTCGAGCACGGAGTACATGCGGCGCGCATCACCAGCCGCGACCGTGACGAGCTGCGCGGCGACATCGTCGTCCATGGTGACGTTCATCGCCGCGAGGCCGCGCTCGCGATCCTCGAGGGCGCGACGCGCGAGGTTCGCGAGCTCTGCTTCGGGCAACACCTCGAGCCGCACGACACGCGCGCGCGACAGCAACGCGGCCGCGACGGAGAAGCTCGGATTCTCGGTGGTCGCGCCGATGAGTGTGACCGTGCCCGCCTCCACGTGTGGCAACAGCGCGTCTTGCTGTGTCTTGCTGAAGCGATGGATCTCGTCGATGAACAGGAGCGTCCGCGCACCGAACTGATCGCGACGCTCGGTCGCCTTCGCCACCGCCTCGCGCACGTCTTTGACGCCCGCATCCACCGCTGACAGCGAGATGAGATCGGCCCGTAGCGTCTCCCCGAGCAAGCGCGCCATGGTGGTCTTCCCGCTCCCGGGCGGCCCCCACAGGATCAAGGACGGAATGGCTCGCCCTGGGGACAGATTGGACAAGATGCGTCCCGGACCGACCAGGTGCTGCTGGCCCACCAGCTCACCCAAGCTACGCGGGCGCATCCGTTCGGCTAACGGCTGACCGACCTGGCGCTTGGCAGCGCTGCGGGCAAACAGATCCACGCGTTCCCTCGCGCGGATGAATAGCGCATTCCCGAGATGTGCACAGCGGTTACAAGAAGATGGCCGACATCCACCCACGTGGTGGCGCCGCCACGAGGTGGTGACGCCACACCCGGCAAGCAGCGTTGTCACGCCCGCGGTCCCCACCGGGTTTTCCGCGCGTTAGGCCGTCGCTGGCGGCGCTGGCGCCCGGAACGTGCGTGGCACGTCCTCTGCTACTTCCCGAACCATGGTCGAGATCATCTTCCAATACCGCCTCCTCATCGGGAAGTGCGACTTGGGCGTCGGTCTCGAGTGGGACGAGATCGAGAAGGTCACCTCGATCGAGTCGAAGTTCGCGCCGACCGCGGACGATCGCCGCATGAAGAACGGCCGCCGCTTTCGCCGCGAGGCGACGAAGCTCTCGGCCATCGTGCGTGGCGATCGCATTCACGATCGCGTCGACCTGGTCGAGATCGGCCCCGGCGGCTTCGTGGTCCGCCACGCTCCATTCATCGCGCGCGGCGAGGTCGTCGAGCTGACGGTGGACGTCGGCGACAAGAGCTATCGCTTCACCGCGCGCGGCGTGTGGATGACCGACGACGGTGACGACTATCGCGTCGGCCTCTCGATCGAAGGCATGCCGGTCTGTCTGCACAAGGTGCAGATCAGCGCGCACACCGCCGACGTGGTCGATCAGATCGCTGCGGCAGCCTAGTCACTTCGCGGCACGCGCGCGTTCGTCATGCTCGAACGCGGACGCCATGCGCTCGATCTGCGCCTTCGTCAGCCCGTGCTTGGACGCGGTCGTTCGCCAGGACCGCGTTGCACGCTCGACCCCTCGGACGATCTCTTTCGCCGTCTTCACCGCGAGCCCGAAGCTGGCAGCGACGCTCATCGCGAGCTCGATCGACGACGTCTGATCGACCTCGTCGATCGCGAGCGCGTGAACTCTCGGGCGTACATCGACCGGCATCGGATTGAGGTCGAACGCTGGAGACAACGCCCACCCGTTCCGAGCGCGCAAGAAGCCGTGGTTGCGCAGGTGGTCATCGGTGTTCGATGCGAGAATGTTGAACACCACGCGTCGCCAGAGCTGCGCGAGGTCATCCCGAACCGAGTTGCCGATCGCGCGAATGGCATCCGCGATCTCGACGTAGCTCCTCACGTCACCGTCGCGGGCAGCGAGCGCCGTGAGCGCAGACATGTACGGGTGTCGACGAACGCCATCCCGATCGAAACGATCCACGACCAGCACGGGGCGCCTCGCGACAGCGACCAGCTCGCTGCGCGGCGTCACGATACCAGCCGATCTGGCCAACGCGAGCGTGGTGGCTTCCCACGTCGTGACGGGCCATTCGTCGTCCTTGGAAGGGAACTTCGCGATCGCGAGCGTGCCGTCCGGTCTGCGCACCGACGCCTTGGGGCGAGCACCTCCCAACGACGTTCCCGGTGCGAGAAGCAATGCGAGATCTTCGTCGCGCTCCTCGTCGGCGATCACTGCGCTCGCCGCGCGCAGCAACCGTGGCAACTGCACGAGCGGCGGTACGCCCGAACCTTCGGTCGAGAATGTCGTCGCACCCGGATCTCGAAACCGCAACGCGCCGAGACGGGTTTCGTCGTCGACCAACGCGAGAAAGTCCGCGTGAAAGAGCGTTCGCGGCGCACGTCCCGCGGCCTTCGCGCGTGCGCGTTCGTGTCGGCGCAAGAGGGTCTGGCCCCATCGATCCGGCGCGGGATCCATGAAGGCATTGAAGAGGGGCCGCTCTGTATGCGTGCGCCCGGTACCGAGCGGTAGCTCCGCATCGATCGGGAAGGTGTCGGACCGTGCGAGCCACGCCGGCGCGTACTCGAACGACGCGGACTCTCTGGCGCCTCGCACGCGCGCCCATAGCCGGCCGACGAGGATGTCTGGATCACCCGCGAGCAGCACGTGCAGCTCGCGGTCCATCAGCGCTTCGTCCTGACTCGGCGTGGCAGCTTCTCGTGATCGAGATCCATGCCGAGCTGATCGGCCGCTGGGGCGGCGACCTCCTGCAAGCGATGGAGGAGACCGAGCACGAAGAGGGCCGTTGCATAGGTACCGATTGCGACGCCGGCGTCACCGCGCTCGATACGAGCGATGGTCTGACGCGTGGCAAACACTCGCTCTGCCATCGCAGCCAGGGTCAGCCCTCGGCGTTTCCGCGCCGCCGAGACGTCGCTCCCGAGCGTCGCGAGCGCACGACGCACGGGAATCGGCAGAGCGGGGACCTTCCGCATGACAGTACATAGATCTTACCTTAAAGCGGTTAAGGTGACATCTAACGAACATAAAGCCGTCAGCGAACGAGCCGTTTCGCCAGGATGCGCGAGCACACGGGCGCGGTGAGGCGGCCGCGCGTCGACACCTACAACGCCCGGCGGGGCGCGACGATCAGCGATCGATCAGCGATCGATCAGCGATCGATCAGCGATCGACGACGCGCGAGAGCAGGTGCAGCGTGCGCGGCGGCAGCGTCTCGCCGCGCCAACGCAGCGCACGCGCGAGCACGAGGGCCTTGTCGGCGTTGCCCAGCGACGGGCGCTCCGAGAACAGCTTGGCACCGGTGGCTTCGATCTTCTCGAGCATGCGCATGCCGCCGTGCCACGTGAGCGCGAGCTCGACGGCCAGGTCGGCGCCGACGGTGTCGACGAGCGGACGTGCACGCTCGAACAGCGCGCGCGTGCGAGCGACCTCGTAACGGACGAGAGCGCCGACGGCGGGCGACTCGCGGCGCGCGGCGATATCGGCCTCGGTGACACCGAAGTGGCGAAGGTCCTCCGCCGGCATGTACACGCGACCGCGCTGCCAATCGGCGGGGATGTCCTGGATGAGGCGCGCGACAGCCACGGCGCTCGACAGGTCGTCCGCGTACGCGTGCAACTCGGGTGCGCGGTAGCCGCCGATATAGAGAAGGAGGCGACCGACGGGCTCGGCGGCCTGGCGCGTGTAGCTGCGAAGCTCGTCGAACGTGGAGTACCGAAGTCGCTCGAGATCGGTCCGGAAACCGGACAGCATCTCGATGAACTCGGTGATCGGCAGCGCGAACTTGTTGACGGTGTCAGCGAGCGCGACGAACACCGGGTGATCGGCGCGACCGCGATACGCGTCGTGGAGTTGCTCTTCCCAGCGGTCGAGCTCTCGCGCGCGGCGGCCCTCGTACGTCTTCTCGTCGGCGAAGTCGTCGGCGACGCGCGCGAAGGCGAACATCGCGAAGATGTGCTTGCGCTGGTGCGAGCGCGCGAACATCGACGCGACCGGATAGTTGTGATGGCGCGCGCGGACGAGCGCTTCGCAGTAGCGATAGCAGGCGCCGAGCTCGAGCGTCGGCGGCAGCGGCACGGCGAGGGCGGGCGACCTGAGAACTCCGAGGCGCTGGATCATCGACTTTCTCCTGCTGGTGCGTTCGAGAGGCGCGCGAGGACCTCGCGTGCGCGATCCGCTTTGACGTCTCCCGACGCGGCGAGCTCGGCGGCCACGCGATCGAGGAGCTCGCCGGTGGCACCCGCGGCGCGCGCGAGGCTGCGTGCGTGCAGCGACATGTGACCGCGTTGGATGCCCTCGGTGGCGAGCGCGCGAAGCGCAGCGAGGTTGGTGGCGAGGCCGGCTGCGCCGACGATCGCGGCGAGGCGATCCGCGGTGTGCGCGCCGGCGAGATCGAGCGCGAGGCGCGCGCCGGGATGCACGTGCAACGCACCACCCACGGTACCCACGGCGAGCGGCATGCGCAGCTCTCCGTCGAGGCCGGCGTTATCGGTGCGGTCGCGCCAGACAGCGAGCGGGCGATACACGCCATCCATCGACGCGTACGCGTGCGCACCCGCTTCGACCGCGCGCCAGTCCTGGCCGGTCGCGAGCAGCACGGCATCGACGCCGTTCATGATGCCCTTGTTGTGCGTGGTGGCTCGATACGGATCGAGCTCGGCGAAGCGAGACGCGGCGCAGATCGCGGCGCGAACATCGGAGCCCTTCGCGTCGCCTTCGGCGAGGTGCGCGTCGTCGATCGAGCAGCGCACGGTGACAGTGCGACCGTCGGTGAGGTTCGAGAGAATTCGTAGGCCCGCGCGCCCGCCTGCGATCGTCGCGACCTTGTCGGCGAGCGCTTCGCACAGCGTGTTGACGAGGTTCGCACCCATCGCGTCGCGACAGTCGACGTGCAAGTGCACGACGAGCACCGCGCCGTCGGGGCCTTCTCCGGCGAGCGGCCGCACTTCGACGCTGCGCGGTCCACCGCCGCGCTCGAGCAGACGAGGAACGAGGCGACGCGCGTCCGCGAGCAGCTCTTCGCTGGCGGCGCGCAGGCGTTCGGTTCCTGCGAGCAGATCGGCGACATGCGTGACCTGGATCTGGCCGATCATGATCGGCGCCGACACGCTCGATGAAAAGCCATGCGGCCGCGCCATGCGCGCCGCGTTGCTCGCCGCCGCGACGACCGACGGCTCTTCGATCGCCATCGGCACGATCGTGTCTTGACCATCGATCACGAAGTTCACCGCGACCGAGAACGGCAACGCGTACGTGCCCACCACGTTCTCGATCATTCCGTCGGCGACATCCAAGGGCAGCGCCCCCGGATCCACGGCGGCGAAACCGTCCGCTGGCATCCCTGCCAGCTCGAGCAGACGCCGCCGCCGCTCGGCAATTCCGAGCCGATAAAAGCCTACGAGTCGAGACGAGCGTCGCACGTGAACGTCCGTGTTTACTGCGCGTTGGCCTGTAAGTCCACGCCCGTCTCGTCGACGGAGAGCTGCAGCACTTGGCACCCCGCTTGGATGAGCGCACGCCGCACATCGGTTACGTCCGCCGTGGCAGGAATCACGGCGACGCCAATGTCACCGCCACCCGCACCGGTGGTCTTCGCGGTGCCGCCAAACGGCGCCATCGCTACCCGTGCGGCCGCGACACAGGGGGGGACGAGCTCGACGCCGGTGGCGAGCGCGAGTCGGTCGATCGCCGACGCGGCCAGAGAAACCGCCGCGATCAGGGCAGTCTGCGCGAGATCCGCAGGCGCCGCGAGCGCCTTGCACGCAGCCCGCGAGGCATCCGCTACTGCGGTGAGGGCGGCTTCGACGGCGCTTCGGTGGTCGGTCCGCGCGGCGGACACTCGTGCGACGAGATCGGTGGTGCTCGCGGATGCGCCGGTGAAGAACGGGACGATGCGCACGGAGTGCGGCCACGTGCGCTTCACGATCGAGGGGATCGCGGTATCGCTTGCTGGCGCGGCGAGTGCGGTATCGCTTGGCTTGCTCGCGGCATCGCTTGCGGGCGCCATCGTGAAGACG
Source organism: Pseudomonadota bacterium (assembly GCA_023428295.1). Taxonomy (GTDB): domain Bacteria; phylum Myxococcota_A; class Polyangia; order Haliangiales; family Haliangiaceae; genus JABFXX01. The sequence continues at coordinate 24,143 of JAEYYV010000365.1, read as the reverse complement.
ATCGCGCCGCCGTGAACGGCCGACGCGATGTCTGCGCCCGATCCGCGCGCGCCCATCGCGCCCTGCGCATGCGCGTGTGCAGCGCAGGCGATCGAGAGGATCGCGTGCTTGTCGATCTTCGATGCAGCGGTCGGCGACACAGCCGCCGCAGCGCTCGCCAGCGTAGCGCTCGCCGATGTCGCTGCGAGCGCCAACGCGGTGGCGGCGACCGTGACCGCGGCCGACGAGCCGAGCCCCAACTTCTGCGCGCCGTCGTAGAAGCTCGAAGAATCGACCGCGATCGAGAGTGCAGCGGCAGCCGCGGGATGCGCGTCGCCGTAGCGCGTCGCGATCTCGCGCGCGACGGCGAGCAAGAACGGCGAGCTGCCCCTGGCAACGCCCGGCGCGAAGCGCGCGACCACGCGGCGATTCATCGCGACGACGAGCGCGGGGGCGCCATCGAGAACGGCGTACTCGCCGGTCACGATGAGCTTGCCGGGGGCGGAGGCGGTCATGGAATCGAGCATGGCGCTTTCAGATGGAGACGGCGTCGGGCCGGCGAGGAGATTTCGCGCAGGTCGTGGCGTCTAGCGCGTCTAGCCGATGACCGTCGCGCCGGAGCCGGGGCTCGAGATGATCACGTCGGTCACGTTCGGCACGAGGCGCAGCGCGCTGGCGACGGCATCTGCGTCCTGGAACGACGTGAGCACTTTCACGTGAGGGCCCGCGTCCATCGTGGCCCACGCGCCGATCGAGCGATCGCGCAGCGCACGAACCTCGGCGAGCAGCGCGAGCGTGGTGGGCTGCCAATAGAAGATCGCGGGGCGAGCGGCGAGGGCGGACGCGTGCATCGCGAGCGCGTTGGCCTCGGCGATCGCACCGAGCGTCGCGAGGTCGCCCGCCGCGAGCGCACCTTCAGCAGCGGCGAGATCGCGCGGCACGAGATCGACCCACGCGCGATAGAGCGGCGAGGTCTTCTCCGTGTGATCCATCGCGTCGCGCGATCCGTGCGACTTGGGCACGCCTCCACCGACGACGGCGATCACCATGCGCACGCGATCCGCGAGGCTCGACGCGATCGGCTCGGCGTACGCATCGCTGCCGTCGCCTTCCGTGCCTGCGTGCATGCGGACGAAGCCGCCATAGATCGAGCGCGCGGCGGAGCCCGAGCCTTGTCGCGCGAGGATGCTGAGCGCGCGCGGCGACAGCGCGATGCCGGCCGCCGCGGTGGCAGCGACGGCGAGCGCGGCGAACCCGGATGCAGACGACGCGAGGCCCGACGCCGTCGGAAACTCGTTCTTGCTCGTCACGCGCGCGCGCGCACCGGTCTTTGCTTCGGCGCGCACGAGATCGAGGAACGCGCTGATCTTCGCGACCTCCTTGGGGCGTGCCGCTGCACCGTCGAGCTCGAGCTCGTCGGCAGACAGCGATGCATCGAACGCGACCGTGGTCTCGGTCACGAGCGCACCGAGCGTGAGCGAGAGCGAGCCCGCCGCCGGCAGGTTGCGCGCGGCGTCGCGCTTGCCCCAGTACTTGACCAGCGCGATGTTCGCGCAGGCGCGAGCCGTGGCGGTGCTCACGAGCCCACCGTGGCGACGAAGCCGTCGACGCCGTCGTGCTTCCACGACTCGAGGATCGTCTTCTCGCGCTCGCGCGGCGCGATCGCGATCACCGCCCCGCCGCCGCCCGCCCCCGTGAGCTTCGCGCCGTACGCACCCGCGAGTCGTGCGGCCGCGCAGAGCTGATCGAGCTGCGGTGTGGACACGCCGAGGCTCGCGAGGATCTCGTGCGCGCGGTTCATCGCGACGCCGAGCTTCGCGTGCTCGCCGGCGACGAGCGCGACGGTTCCTTCGTCGGTGAGTGTGCCCAGCTCCTCGAGTCGCATGTCCTCGGCCGACTGCGAGGTGGGCCCGCTCGTCGCGTCGGCCACGCGCTGCACCATCTCCGCTGTCGAGCGCGGCGCGCCGCTCGGTCCGACGAGCACGCGCAGCTGCGTTCCGCGGAGCGCACGCACGCCCGAAGAGCGGCGATACACGCCGATGCCACCGCTCGCGGCGAACGCGACGTCGATGCCACTCGCGCGCCCGTGCATGAGCGCTTCACTCGCGGCGGCAGCTTCCGCGACGATGGCCGCGTCGACCTTTCGCTTGTCGTGTACGAGCAACGCGCGCGCACACGCGACGGCGAGCGCAGCGGAGGATCCGAGACCCGCACCCGGCGGAATCTGCGCGTCCCCGACGAGCGTCACCGGCGGGCGACCCACGCCGAGCGCGTCGGCGATGGCGACGAGCGAGCGCGACACCGGATGATCGTCGGAGGCGAGCACGCGCAGGTTCCACGCGGGAATGTCGATGCGGAGCGAGCCACCGGCAGGCGTGGGAACGGCGGCGACGGTGACACCGCGGTCGAGCGCGGCGGCGAGGGCAGGGAACCCGTACACGACGGCGTGCTCCCCGAGGAGAATGATCTTGCCGAGACCGACGGATGTCATAGGCCCAGGTCGTCCAGATAGTGCCTCAGCGGCGCGCCGAGGTGGCGTGGTGCGCGAGCGAGATCACTCGCCTTCGCGCACCCCGCGAGGAGACACACCGTGCGCAGCGCGCGGAGCACCGAGTCGATCGCGTCGCGAACGCCATCTTCGCCGCCTGCCTTCTGCGCGCGCAGCATCGGCGCGGCCATGCCGCCCATGCGCGCTCCGAGAGCGATCGCGCGCGCGACGTCGTGACCCGTGCGCAGGCCGCCCGACGCGATGGTCGCGAGGCCCGCCGTTGCACACGCGACGATCGACACCGCGGTCGGCACCCCCCAATCCCACAGCTCGCTGCCGAGCGCGGCGGCCGCGGGGTTCCCGCTTCCGGCGCGCACGGCCTCGACCGCGACCCAACTCGTTCCGCCGGCACCCGCGACATCGACGTGGCGGACACCGATCGCCATCAGCGCACCGGCCGCTTCCCGCGATAGACCGCACCCCGTCTCCTTCACGATCACCGGAAGCGGCGCCTCTGCGACGAGCCGCGCGATACCGTCACGCACGCCGCGAAAGTCGCGGTCGCCGTTGGTCTGGATCATCTCCTGGCCGGGGTTCAGGTGGATCGCGATCGCGTCCGCGCCGATCCGCTTCGCGAGCTCGATGACCTTGGCCGGCCCCATCGCGAGCGCTTGCACGCCTCCGAGGTTCCCGAGCAGCACCACGTCCGGCGCGACATCGCGGATCTGATACGTGGACGCGAGCTCGGGGTGCTCGTCCATCGCGCGCTGCGAGCCCACGCCGAACGCCACACCGCTTGCCTGCGCTGCCTTTGCGAGGTCGCGATTGATCTGCGCGGCCTCCGGCATCCCACCGGTCATTCCCGTGATGAGCAGGGGAGCGGAGAGGCGCTTCCCGACGAGCTCCGTCGACAGATCGATGTCGTCGAACGCGAGCTCGGGAAGCGCCTGATGCACGAGATGTACGTGCTCGAGCAACGTGGTCTTCGCGAAGTCCGCTCGCCCCGACGCGGCCACCTCGATGTGATCCGCTTTGCGTTGAACGATTTCGCCGGGCACCGCAGAGCTTTACCACACACGATCCCCAGCGCAGCGGTTCGTACCTCACCGACAACTACCCCAGCAGGCCCTACCTTCTCCGCATCCCGGCCGAACTCTACCCACGTGAGCACCACGACCGCCGTCCTTGTCGAAGATGACGAGCGGACCGCGCGTGGCATCGCAGTCGCGCTCGAACACTGCGGGTACCGGACGAGCATCGCGCATGACGCCGAGTCCGGACTCGCGCTCGTGAACAGCCGGTCGTTCGACATCGCGATCCTCGACATCTCGCTCGGCAACGGCACCACGAGCGGCGCGATCGCGAACGCGCTCGTCGCGCGGCACGTGCCGATCCTGTTCCTGACGGGGATGGACGAGCCACAGCTCCCGGCATTTCCACCGGCGGCCGTCGTGGGGTTTCTGAGCAAGCCCGCGACGCGCTCCGCGCTTCGCACCACGCTCGGCCTTCTGCGCGATCACGCGAACGCGCAGCGCGAGCTTGCGAAGGTCCGCCAGCTCCTCGAGGACTCGCAGCGCATCGCGCAGATGGGGAGCTTTCAGGTCGATCACTCGACGGGTGAGATCACGTGGACCGACGAGACGTATCGCCTATTCGGCGTCACGCGCGAGTCGTTCACGCCGACCACCGAGAACGTCCTCTCCCTCGTGCATCCCGAGGATCGCGAGATGATCGCGCTCGCGCTCGCATCCGCGTTTCCGCTCGAGTCGGGTACGCATCAAATGGAGTACTCGGTCATCCGTCCGGACGGCGAGACACGCCGGCTGCTCGGCATCGTCGAGAGTGATGGCTGCTCGCGAACGCCGCATGTCCTCGTCGGCACGGTACAAGACGTGACCGAGCGCGATCGCGCGGCCAAAGAGCGCGAGGCGATGGAGCGCACGGTTCGCGTCGCGAGCGAGGCCAATCGCGCGAAGACCGAGTTCCTCGCGCAGATGTCCCACGAGCTCCGCACGCCACTGAACGCGGTGCTCGGCCTCTCCGAAGCGATGATCGAGCGCGTGTTCGGCGATCTCGACGCCGCGCAGATCGAGACGCTCGAGACCATCCACCGCAGCGGCCGGCACCTCTTGGACCTGATCAACGATCTCCTCGACATCGCGCGCGTCGAGTCGGGCAAGCTCTCGATCGAGCTCGAGCAGGCCACGCTCCGCCCGATCATCGACGAGTCCACCACGCTCGTCGCGAACATGCTCGCGGCGCGCGGCCAGCGCCTGGTCATCGAGCTCGCACCGGCAATTCCTCCTGTCGAGCTCGACAAGAAGCGTATGCAGCAGGTCTTGCTCAACCTGCTGGCCAACGCTTCGAAGTTCTCGCCCGACGGCGAGACCATCACGCTGCGCGTGACGGCGGATCCCGTGAGTCGCGACGTCCGGATCGAGATCGCAGATCACGGCGTCGGCATCGCGCCCGAGGACCTCGAGCGCATCTTCGATCCGTTCATCACGATCGATGCGCAGACGAAGCATCGGGCGCGCCGCCCAGAAGGCGCGGGCCTCGGTCTCTCGCTCGCGAAGCACCTCGTCGAGCTCCACAAAGGGCAGCTCCTTGTCCAGAGCGAGGTCGGTCGAGGCAGCACGTTCACGATCGTGCTCGCGATGTCGGACACGTACGTCCACGCGCCGGCGCCGGCACCCGTGACCGCGCAGGCGCAAGCCCAGGCGGGAACGGTGCTCGTCGTCGAGGACAACGAAGCCACGGTGCTCGCCGTTCGCACGTATCTGGAGAATCGCGGCTTCGGTGTTCGCGTCGTGGGCGACGGCATCTCGGCGCTGTCGGCCGCGTGCGATCACGACATCAGCCTCGTGCTGATGGACGTCCAGCTCCCCGGTCTCGACGGTCTGGAAGTCACGCGTCGCTTGCGCGCCGTGGCGATGGACAAGCCGATCGTGGCGCTCACGGCGCACGCGATGCCCGGCGACGAGCGTCGCTGCCTCGAGGCGGGCGCGTCCGCGTATCTGCCCAAGCCGGTGCGCTTGCGCTCGCTCGTCGAGACGATCGATCGACTGTTGGAGCGGTCATGAGCCACAAGCGACGCGTGCTCCTCGTCGACGACGATCCCGTCACGCTGAAGACCACCGCCGCGCAGCTACAGCCGGAGGCGCTCGAGATCGTCGCGCTCCCCGGCGGTGTCGAGGCGCTCGAGTACCTCTCGCAGCCGCCGCTCGATCTCGTGATCTGCGACGTGATGATGCCCGAGGTGAACGGCAACGACGTCGCGCGCGCATACAAGGCGCACTCCGAGTGGCGCTACGTCCCGTTCATCTTGCTGACGGCGCTCGACTCCGACGAGGCGATCGTCACGGGGCTCGAGTCGGGCGGCGACGAGCTCGTGACCAAGCCGATCGAAGGCCCGGTGCTCCGCGCGCGTGCTCGCTCGATGCTGCGCGTGCGCGACGCGTATCGGCAGCTCCGCGCGGAGGAGAACCCACGACAGGAGCTCGTCGCGGCAGCGCGGCTCACGGAGCGCGAGCGTGAGGTGCTCGACCTCTTGCTCCTCGGGCGCACGCACGATGACATCGCCACCGCGCTCGGGATCAGCGAGCGCACGTCGCGCTTTCACCAGCAGAACTTGCTGAAGAAGCTCGGCGCCGAGTCGCGCATGGACCTGATGCGTCTATTCCTGTAGCTCGGCCCACGCGGCGATCCACGCGCGGCGCAAGCGCGCGAACGAGTGCAGGCGGTGCGCGAGGCTCTGCCGCTGGATCGGCTTCTCGAGGAAGTCGTCGGCGCCCGCCGCGAACACCATGCGGCGGCGATCGGGGCTCGCGTTCACGCTGATCATCACGAGCGGAATGCCGGCGGTGCGTTGGTCCGCCTTGAGCTGCTTGCACAGATCGAGGCCATCGGTCTCGCGCTGGTCGACATCGATCACGATCGCGTCGGGCTGATAGCTCGCGGCTTCTCCGACGAGATCCGACGGCGGCTCGAGTACGCGAAGCTCGAAGTCGTGAGCGGCGGCGACCGACGCGACCACCGCGAGATCGGCGGGGTCGTGATAGATGACGAGGACACGGACAGGAGTGCTCACCCCTCCCTTGTAGCGACCGCGCACGCCCGGGAAACCTGGCGACCTCGACAGGTACCTACAGGCGCCCGTAAATGACGTACAGGATCGTGCCGACCGCAGCGACGAGAGCGAGCAGGAACCACGGATCCTTCAACATCGCCTCCGTCGGGGACTCGTCCGTGGGGCTCCACAGCGCGAGCGACAAGAAGCGAAGGATGCCGAGCGCCACGAACGGAGCCGAGAACACGAGCTCCTCGGAGCCGAACATCGCCATCGTGTGCGCGTCGAGCGTGTACGCGACATACGCGGCGCACGTGGCGGCCGCGAGCACGTACATCGCGATGCGCAGCGATGCGAGCGAGTAGCCCGACAGCGCTGCGCGCGTGGTCTTGGTGGCGCCCGACTTCTCCGCCCACGCGAGCTCGTGTCCGCGCTTGCCAAAGCCGAGGAACAACGCGAGCAGCGCCGTACACGCGATGAGCCAGCCAGATGCGGGCACATCGATCGCGAACGCGCCAGCGAGCACGCGCAGGATGAAGCCGAACGCGATGAGCCCCACGTCGACGAACGCGACGTGTTTGAGCCGCAGGCTATAGGCGACGTTCTGCGCGCCATAGATCGCGGCGACCACACCGAGCTTCCACGACAGCGCGAACGCGCCACCGAGCGCGACGATCGCGAGGATGGCCGCCGAGGTCAGCGCTGCCTTCTCCGACAAGTGCCCCGCGGCGATCGGACGATCCTTTTTCTTGGGATGCGCGCGATCCGCCTCGACGTCGTGCACGTCGTTGAACGTGTAGACCGCGCCCGAGAGCAGCGAGAACACGAGCACCGCCACGACCGTCCGCCACAGAAAGTCGGACTCCGTCAGGTGGCGCGCGAACACCAGCGGTGCTGCGACAAAGACGTTCTTGACCCACTGATGCGGGCGGATCGTCTTTAGCAAAGCGACCGCCGGACTCATGCGCCGATCACTCCAGCTTCGCGCGGTCGGGGAACTCCTCGAGCCAGGTCGTGATCTTGTCCGCCACGCACGCACGGATCGCCTGCTCCTGGCAGGTCGCCGAAGCGCGCGTGGCGCAGTCGCCGCCGGGTTGCGCCGGTGGCGTCGCAGCGCTGCCATCCGCGGTGCCCGCTGCGCTTCCGTCCGCGCTGCCTGCTGCGCTTCCGTCCGCGCTGCCTGCACCATCGGTGGGGCAGGCCTTGGTCTGCTCTTCCACGCAATCCTCGTCGGGCTCCGCCGGAACGATGTAGCAGTTCGAGGCCTCCACGAAGATGGCGCGGCAGGTATCGCGACCGCTGCCCGTGAGCTTGTCGCACGAAGCGACCTTCTTCACGATCGGCTGGCCGTTGGCACCGACGAGCGGTTGCTCCTCGGTCTTCGGATCGCCCGCCTCGTCGAGCACGGGTGTTCCCTTCGCGTCGAGGACGGGCGCTTGCCACACGATGGGCTTTCCGTCCGCGCCGACGAGCGGCAGCTCGGTCATGGTGACGAGCGCGTACTCGGGATGGAGCGCGTCGCCGTTCATGTTCGACACGGTCCACTCGGCGATCGCCTTGTTCGCGCACTCGGTCTGTTTCGGATCGGTCGATGTGGGATCCGGACGACACGTCGTGACCGCGAAGAACAGCTCCTGACACGCTGACTTCTGCGTCTCGCTCTCGATGCTCGCGCAGTCGGAGAGCTTCTTGACGACGGGCTTACCGGCGCTGTCGAGCAGCGGCTTGCCCTTCGAATCGACGAGCGTGATCTCGGAGGCGGAGACCTTGCCCTCCTCGATCGCGGTCGAGACCATGCTGGACAACACCGAGATCGGGCTCCGCCGCTCCGGTGGCTTGAGCTCGAGGCTGATGCTCGTGAACCACGGGACGTAGGTGACGATCATCAGCACGACGAGCATCGTGATGCCGAACGGGATCACCGCGCGGATGACCTCCGTCACCGGCCTCTGGAACTTGATGCTCGTGATGAACAGGTTCAGGCCGACGGGGGGCGTGAGGTATCCGACCTCGAGGTTCAACAGGAAGATGACGCCGAGGTGATACGGATCGATGCCGTAGAACTTGGCGATCGGCGCGATGAGCGGCAACACGATCACGATCGCCGAGAAGATATCCATCACCATGCCAACGAACAGCAGGAGGATGTTGAGCGCGAGGAGGAACACCCACTTCGACTCGACGTACTGCTGCGTCCACACGACCAGCTTCTTCGGAACCTCGGCGGTCACCAGGAAGTTCGTGAACGCCGTGGACGCGAGGATGATCACGAAGATCGCGCCCACCATGACCATGGACTCTCGGCTGATCGTCCACAGGACCTTGGGCTTCAGCATCTTCAGGAACACGACCTCGAGGACGATGACGTAGACCACCGTCAGCGCCGCGATCTCCGGAAGCGCGAAGCCCTTCGCGAGTCCCACGATCACGCCGAACGGGATGAGCAGCTCGGGCGCCGCAGCGACGAAGCTCTTGCCCAGCTCGCCGACCTCGAACTTCTGGCGCGGCAGCTTCCACGCGGTGACCACGGCGACGAGCGAGAGCGAGCCGACGAGGAGGATGCCGGGAACGATGCCGGCGAAGAGGAAGCGACCCGTGTCCCACACCTCCGGGTCGAGGTTCGTGAGGCCGTAGACCGTGCCGTAGATGAAGAGGGGCAGGGCAGGCGGGAAGAGGAGACCGACGGAGCCCGTGCCGGCGAGCATGCCGATCGAGAACTTCTCCGAGTAGCCGCTGCGCACGAGCACCGGCATCAGCACGCCACCGAGCGCGACGATGGTGACGCCGGACGCGCCGGTGAACGTCGTGAACAGCGCGCACGTCATGATCGTGACGACCGCGAGGCCGCCGGGCATCCATCCCAGCAGCGCGTTAGCGAAGCGCACGAGGCGATCGGCGGTCTTTGCCTCCGCGAGCAAGTAGCCCGCATAGATGAACATCGGGATCGTCGACAGGACCGTGGCCTGATCGCCGGTCCCGACGCCGAACATGCTCGCGGTCATGCCGTCGAACTCGATCGAGAATCCACGCACCGACGTCAGGGCGCCGAGCGCCGCCGCGCCGAGCATGACGGCGAACAGCTCCGCTCCGCTGAGGAACGCGAGGACGAGGAGGATGATGAGGATGGTCGTCATGGCTCCCTCTCAGTGCCCCGTCATGGCTTTCTCCGGCGGCAGCTTGCCGCGGCGGAGGTAGTCGATATCGATCACGGTCCGCAGCAGCGTGTGAAAGATGATCATCGCGGATCCGATCGGGATCAGCGCGGCGATCAAGTGCGGCGGGATCGTGTGGGTTCCACCTTCGGTCGCCACCTCGGAGCGGAGATGCAGGCCGCTCGCGAGCAAGAGGTAGGTCGCGAAGATCGTGAAGAGGCCGAGCACGACGCGGAGCGCGAGCCGATTCCGTGGGCTCAAGCGACGCGAGACGATGTCCATCGAGAGATGGCTGATGTGGTGACTCGCGAACGCGGCGCCGAGCATCGCGATCGCGAACGTGCTCGCGCGGACCACATCGAACGACCAGATGAAGCTGTGGCCGAAGATCTTGGTGGCGAACGCTTGAACCGTCGCGACCAGGACCACGACACCGAGCAGCGCGAACAGCGTGATCTGCTCGGCGACACCGGCGAGGTGATCGAGCCTGCGAACCTTCGCCGACAACGGTCCGTCATCGGGATAGTTCTGCGGACCAGGATCCAGCACCGCGGCGGACGGACGAACCGGAGGCTCTTCCATCACCGCGCTCGAGCGGCGAGTCGGTGGTACGTCCGATTCCTTCTCGACCGTCCCGCCATGATCATCGTCGTTGCTCACCTACTCATCGTAGGTGGGTCGCGACGCGCGCTCAATCGACCGTGCCTACTTCTTCTTGGCGCGGTACTCGTCACGGTACTTGAGGACCATGTCGAGCTCTTCCTGCGAGTAGATCTTGCCGACGAGCTGCTTGTGCACCTCGAGCGAGTTCTTCGTGAACTCGTCGACGAGCGCCTGCGGCGTGTTGACGATCGTCACGCCCTTGCGCGTCATCGTCGCCTTCGCGTCCTCGTTCGCCTTGCGGAGGACCTTGCGCAGCTTCTTCGAGCCGGCCTTGCCGATCGCTTGGACCGTCTTCTGATCTTCGGCGGAGATCTTCTGGATCGACTCGATCCGCACGATGGTCGCACCGATGCCGTAGCTCATCGGCATCGACGTCATGTACTTGACCTTCGTGTACCACTGCAGCGCCACCGCAGCGACGGGCGAGCCGTAGCACGCGGTGATGCGTCCCGACGTGAGCGCGGAGTCGACTTCCGGCACGCCGAGCGGCACGCCATTGAGGCCGAGCTTCTTGAACATCGCGCCGACGAGCTGGTCGTCACCCCACTGCCACAGCTTCTGGCCCTTGAGGTCCGCGATCGTCTCGACCTTGGTCTTCGAGAGGAAGTACGCCCAGCCGACCTCGCCGCGATCGTTGAGCTTGAAGCCCTTCTTCTCGAACTTCTTCTGGAAGTAGGGCCACATCTTGTCGGCGACGTAGTCGATCTCGTCGACGTTATCGAACATCGTCGGAAGCTCGAGCACGCGGATCGACTCGTCGATCATCGACAGACCGACCGCCGTGACCGCGGCGCCGTCGAGCTGACCGAGCTTGATCTTGCGGACGGCGTCGCGCTCGTCGCCCTGCTGTCCGCCCTCGAAGTACTTGAGCGTGACGCGGCCGCCCGTCTTCTCTTTGATCTCCGCGGCGCTCTTGTCGAGCACGGCCATCCACGGGCTGCCCGCAGGCGCCAACGTCGCGATCCGGAGCTCGACGTTCTCTGCCGCTACCGGCTTGGCAGCCAGGAGCGACACCGTTGCGAGAGCGAGTACGTGCTTGAGCATTAGAAGAGATCCTTTTGGTGTGAGAGGTACCGGCGAGCCTTGCGATGCGCGACCTCGTTGCCGAGGCGTTGCTCGGGCCACACCGACGGTGCGGTCTCGAGCACGATCTTGAGTTGCTCGTGGAAGAACTTCGGGTCGTTGGTCTGGAGGCCGATGCGGTAGGCCATGAGCGTGCGAGCGAGGAGCATCTTGTTCTTCGTGACCTCGAGGGCCTTCTCGAACATCGCCTTGGCCCTCACCGGATCGCCACCCATCGCTTGCGGGCGGCCCGAGCTCACCATGCCGAGCGCGATATACGGCAACGCCGCGTGCATCTCGTTCTTGGGCGGGTTCGACTTATCCATCTCGAGGACGCGGTTCATGATCACCTCCACCGTGGGGAGGTTCGCGATCATCTCGACGCGCGTGAGGTTGTGATTCACGAGCGAGCCGAGCGCCATGCCGGCGAACAAGAGCTCGAAGCGCTTCTCGCTCGAGGTCTCCTTCACGAGCTTCGCGACCACCTCGGGTCCCTCGAAGATCTCCTTCTGCCAGCGCGGTCCGAGCGCCTTGAGGGCGAAGTTCAGGCAGCGCGTGAAGATCTTGTTCGAGCGCGTGTTGTTGTACTCGACGGCCTCGAGGTCCTTGCGGAACTTCGCGGCTTCCCAATCGTCCTCGACGAACGCCGTGCCGTACTGGCAGTAGCCCTCCGTGAGGATCTTGTTGAGGCGCCAGTTGTCCGGATCGACGATCCAGAACGCCTCGACGGTCTTCAGCGCGCCGGGGATCGCCGTGCGCGCGAGCTCGTAGTCTGCCTCTTGCTGCATGCCGGGCTGACCACGGAGGAGAACTTTAGACGTCGTGTTCACGGTGAACTTGCCAACGTCGCACGCGGAGAGCGCTGCCGCGGCGATGAGAGCCAAACCTAGGCGATGCATTCAGAGTCCCCCTTCAGACGGTGCAGGCGCCGTGATGTTCACGTCGACCTGGCGTTGAGGTGGGAACGCTAAGTCAGCGAAAGACGTGAAGTCAATCCGACGAGTTGGGGTTATTGTCGCGACGGTGAGGGTTCTTTTGGCGTCCTGCGTCGCGCTTCTGTGCGCGTGCGACAGCGATCGACCGGCCTCTCATCACCGCCGCGACCCGGGCGCGCTCGTCGTCGCCGAAGCCGCTGACGTCCAGGCGCTCGACCCGCTGCGGGTCACGGACTCGGAGTCGATCGAGGTGGGCTCCCTCATGTTCGAGGGGCTCCTGCGCTGGAAGCCGGGGACCACCGACATCACGGAGGGATTGGCGACGCAGTGGCGCGTCTCGGACGACGGCACCGTCTGGACGTTCGAGCTGCGCCCTGGTGTGAAGTTCCACGACGGCACCTCGCTCGACGCCGATGCCGTCGTGTTCTCGTTCGAGCGCCTGCTCGACAAGGCGCACCCGTATTACCTGGCCAAGCCGGACGCGAACTATCGGCGCGGTCTCCTCGGCAGCATCGAGAAGGTGGTCGCGAAGGGGCCGATGACCGTCGCGATCCACACGACCAAGCCGTACGCGCCGCTGCTCGGCGACGTCGCGATGTTTCCGATCGTCTCGCCGACAGGCGTGCGGCAATGGGGCGACGCGTTTCGCGAGCATCCCGTCGGCAGCGGGCCGTTCCAGATCGTCGAGTGGCACCGCGGCGAGCAGGTCGTGGTGCGGCGGTGGGACGGCTACTGGGGCCAGAAGCCAGCGATCGATCGCATCGTGTTCCGCGTGATCGTCGACGCGCGCCAGCGGCTCGTCGAGCTCGAGTCGGGATCGGTGGATCTCGCGACCTCGATCCTGCCCGACGAGCAGCCGTTCGTGGAGCTGCACCCGGACCTGTTCCTCTATACGACCTCGGGCAACGACGTCTCGTACCTCGCGTTCAACACGCAGCGCCCGCCGTTCGACGATCCGCTCGTGCGCCGCGCCATCAGCTACGCGATCAACAAAGAACCGATCGTGAAGCTCGCGTTTCAAGGGCGCGCGGTGCCGGCCGACGGACCGCTGCCACCGACGCAGTGGGGCTATCACCAACCGAGGGCGCGGTACGGCCACGACCTCGTCACCGCACGCAAGCTCCTGAACGAGGCGATCGGGAACAAGACCTTCGACCCCGACAAGGTCTATCGATTCTTCGCGCTGTCGACGCCGCGGCCGTACTTCAGTCAGCCCGAGCGCGTCGCGCGATTTCTCCAGAGCGCCATGGCGCAGCTCGGCATCAAGACGGAGCTCGTGCTCCAGCCGTACACCGAGCACAAAGCGTCGGTCGAGGCGGGCAAGCACGATCTCGCGATCTTCGGTTGGGTCGGCGACACGGGCGATCCGGATAACTTCCTCTACGTGCTGTTTCACTCGGACAACGCGAACGCGCCGGGCGCGCAGAACATCGCGTTCTACCGGGAGCCCCTCGTGGACGAGATGCTGTCGCGCGCGCGTACGAGTGACAAAGCGACGCGTACGAACTTGTACGCGCAGGTGCAAGACACGATCGCCGAGGCCGCGCCGTGGGTGCCGCTCGCGCACTCCGAGTTCGTCGTGGCCGCGCGCGCCGAGCTGCAGGACGTGATCCTGTCGCCGCTCGGTCACCCGATCTATTCGCTGATCAAGCGCAGGCCGAAATGACGCCATCGGAGAGGGAGCGCAAGAAGCCAAAGAACCCGCGGATCGCCAAGCCCGTCCCGCCACCACAGCTGCGCCTTCGCTTGCGCAGCAAGCTCGTCATCGCGATGGCGTTCGCGGCGCTGGTGCCGGTGCTCATCGTGGCGCTGCTCGCGACGCGCGTGATCCTGAGCTCGCTCGAGAGCAGCCTGTCCGACGACGCGGATCGCCAGCTCACCGTCGGCCTCAACCTCGTGCTGCGCGCGGTAGAGCGCCTGAGCGACGAGTGCGTGCAGCTCTCGGAGTCGAGCGAGCTCGTCGACGCGATCGATCTCGGCGACGAAGCGATCGAGACGTGGATCGCGCACGAGGCAGTGCACGTCCCGTCGGCGCGCCTGCAGCTGTTCGATGCGAACGGCGTGGCCAAGTTCGATCGCGTGCTCGGCGGCGCGGACGCGCGGTTCCGTGATGTCGGCGTCGAGCCGGGCGATTCTCTCGTCGGCAACGGCCAAGCGTGGACGCGCACGGTCTCGCTCGTCGAGGTCGGCGAGCGCGCGGTGGTGCGCGCCGTGTCGCCGGTCGTCGATGCGGGCCTCGCGCTCAAGGGCGTGCTCGTGCTGTCCACGCCGCTCGACGGTGACTTCGCGGACGGCATCAAGGGCGCGCTGTCCGCCGACGTCTTGCTCGGCAACACGAGCGGCAAGCTTCAAGCGACGTTCCGCTCGAAGCTCGGTCGTCGCACCACGCCGATCGTCATCGGTGCCGTGGATCGCCAGCGAGCGCTGCGCGGCGATCGCATCGTCAGGTCGCTGATCCTCGACGACAAGACGCACGGCGTGTCCGGCGAGTTCGAGATCGCGATCACCGGGCTCCTCGACGTGTCCGATCACGCGGTCGGTGTGATCGGCGTCGCCGTCGATCGCGCATCGCTTGCCTCCACGAAGCGCCTCGCGATCCGCTCGCTCGTCGCCGGTGGCATCGCGGCCCTCGCGTTCGCGCTCGTGCTCGCGCTGTTCTGGTCGCGGCGACTCGGCGCGCCGATCCGCCACCTGCATCGCGGTGCGATCGCCGTGTCGCGCGGCGACCTCGATCACCGCATCGAGATCCCCGGCGGAGACGAGCTGACGGATCTCGCCGAGGCGTTCAACCAGATGACGGTGACGCTCAAGGACAATCAAGCGCGGCTCGCGGCACGCATGCGCGAGATCGTGGCGCTGCACGATGCCGGTCGCGCGGTGTCGTCGGTGATCGATCTCGACAGCGTGTCGCGAAAGATCGTCGATGCGCTCGCGCGCACCTTCGATATCCAGCTCGCGGCGCTGTGGCTCGTCGAGGGCGGCGACGCTCCCGCGCTGCGACTGTCGGCGGCGCGCGGCAAGCGCGCGGGCGTGTCGAGTGCGCTCGCCACGGATGAAGCGCTCGTGGATGCGGAGGCGCTGCGCGAGCTGGCCGAGCGCGTGTGGACCTCGCGCGAGCAGATCGGACTGCCGCGCGCGGCGGATGACGAGACGTTCGGCGCGTCCGCACGAGCCGCCAACGCGCCCGGTCCACTCGTGGCATTGCCGCTCGATCGCAAGGCGCGCGTCGTGGGCGTGCTCGTCGTGGGGCGCGCCGATGGCACGCGCGAGTTCTCCGAAGCGGACCTGAACCTCGTCACCACGTTCGCGGATCAAGCGGGCGCTGCCGTCGAGAACGCGCTGCTCTATCAGGAGGTGCGCGAAGCATCGGAGGAGCTCGAGCGAAAGGTGCGCCTGCGCACGTCCGAGCTCACGGCGATCAACACCGAGCTCGGCAAGGCACTCGCCGATCTGCGCGAGGCCCAAGCGCAGCTCGTTCTCAGCGAGCGCATGGCAGGCTTGGGCTTGCTCGTCGCTGGCGTCGCGCACGAGATCAACTCGCCGACCGCGGCGATCCGCGGAACGATCGATTCGCTCCCCGCCGCGCTCGCCCGCGTGGGCCGTCACGGCGTGGAGCTCGCGGTGACCGCACCCAAAGTCGCGGTGGAGATCGAGAAGTGGCTCGAGCGATGCGCGCAAGCGATGGCGGAGCGCCCGCTCGTCACCGGGCTCGCGTCGCGAAAGGCGGCCAAGGAGCTCGCGAAAGTCCTGCCGTTCGACGACACGAGCATCGCGGCGGAGCTCGCGGATCTCGGCGCCACGGTCGACGAAGCGAAGAGCTTCGTGGCCGTCCTCGGAGCTCACCGTCAGCTCGCACGCACCGTGATCGCGGCGCTCACCGATCACGTGTATCTGCACCGAACCTCGTCGACGGTGCGGCACGCGGTCGGACAGATCCAACGCATCGTCGGTGCGCTGAAGTCCTACTCGCACCTCGATCAACAAGCGACGCGCGTCGAGGCGGATCTACACGAAGGATTGGAGACAACGCTCGCTCTCTTGCACCACGCGCTGCGTGATATCGTCGTCGAACGACGCTACGGAGAGCTGCCGCGCGTCCCCGTATTCGTCGACGAGCTCAACCAGGTGTGGACCAACTTGATCCAGAACGCGCAGCAGGCGCTCGCCGGTAAAGGCACGATCGTCGTCGAGACGTTGGTGGAAGGGGAGTGGGCCGTGGTCCGTGTCATCGATAACGGGCCGGGCGTTCCGGCCGAGGCGTTGCCGCAGATCTTCGAGCCCTTCTTCACGACCAAGCCCAAAGGCGAAGGCACGGGCCTTGGCCTTGGCATCGCGCGCCAGATCGTCGACAAGCATGGCGGCGAGATGACCTGCACGTCGCGACCCGGACGCACCGTGTTCCAAGTGCGCCTCCCGATCACGGTCGGTGCCGCGTGAGGAGAGAGGTCATCGTCTGCGTCGACGACGAAGAGGGCGTGCTGCGCGTGCTGCGCGCCCAGCTCGGCGCACGCTTCGGACACGAATGCCAGATCGCGACCGCGCGCTCGGGCGACGAGGCTGTCGCTCTGTTCGACGAGCTCACACGCGAGGGTGAATCGATCGCGCTCGTGATCGCCGATCAGATCATGCCGGGCATGAAGGGCGTCGAGCTCCTCGAGATCGTCGACCGCCGCCTGCCCACCACCACCAAGATGCTGCTGACGGGACAAGCAGGCCTCGACGCGGTCGTCGATGCGATCAATCGCGCGCACCTGAACGTCTACATCGGCAAGCCGTGGGACGAGACCGCGCTCCTCCTCGCCGTCGAGAACCTCCTGCGCCAGTACCGCTTGGTCAACGAGAACCAGCAGCTCATCGCCTCGCTCTCGGCCAAGAACCAAGCGCTGCTCGAGATGAACCGCGAGCTCGAAGCCAAGATTCACGAGCGCACGCACGAGCTGGCCGAGGCCAACACGCGCCTCGCGCAGCTCGCCGTCACGGACGGCCTCACCGGCCTCTACAACCATCGCCACTTTCACGAGCGACTCACGCTCGAGATCGAGCGCAGCCAACGCAGCGGCCTCCCGCTCTCGCTGCTCATGCTCGATGTGGATCACTTCAAGCAGTTCAACGACTCGTTCGGCCACCCCGCTGGCGACGAGGTCCTTCGCCAGCTGGCGCGTGTCCTCGGCGACACGCGCCGCGCCAACGATGTCGTCGCGCGCTACGGCGGCGAGGAGTTCGCGGTGATCCTCGTCGACACGGCGAAGTTCACGGCGGCCAAGGTCGCGGAGCGCGTGCGCGAGCGCGTCTACGGAAACGATTTCTCCGAGGCTGCGCCCAAAGCGGGCAAGCTCAGCGTCTCGATCGGCGTGGCCACGTTCCCCGACGACGGCGCGGATGTCGAGGCGCTCGTCCGCGCGGCCGATACGGCGCTCTATGCAGCGAAGCGCGCGGGTCGAAACCGCGTCGTCCTGGCGACCGAAGCGCTCGCCGCCACCCCCACGTAGTCCACGAGACCCATGGGGGTATCTCGTGGGTTTCTTTCGTTAAGCAGCATGACGTGACTTTTATCGACGGGGCCGGGAGTGTTACGGTCCGGGCGCTGTGAGCGCACAGGCCGAAGACATTGCCGTCATTGGTGGCGGTAGCTACGGCACCTGCTTGGCCATCTTGTTCGGCAAGGCCGGCCATCGGGTCTGTCTGTACAACCGTAACCCCCAGACCACGGCGCAGCTCCAAGCGGATCGCGAGAACAAGGCGTATCTGCCGGGCCACCCCCTGCCGGACACCGTGACCGTCTCGAGCGATCTCGAGGCGTCGATTCGTGGCAAGCGCTTCATTCTAGGCGTGACGCCGAGCCATGGCATTCGCGACGTGTTCGGTCGCGCGCGCGACTGGATGGATCCCGACGCCATCGTCATCAACGCGAGCAAGGGTCTCGAGGACGGCACGCTTCAGACGATCGACAAGGTCTATCGCGACATCTTGCCGGAGCGCATCGCGCAACGAGCCACGTACCTGTCGGGACCCACGTTCGCCGGCGAGCTCGCGGCGGGATATCCGGCGGCGATCGTGCTCGCGGGCTTCGATCCGGAGACCACCACGCTCGCGCAGAAGGCGCTCTCCACGCTGAGCTTCCGCATCTACTCGACGGACGACGTCGCGGGTGTGCTCCTCGGCGGCGCGCTGAAGAACGTGATCGCGATCGGCGCGGGCATCAGCGACGGCCTCGGCTTTGGCTCCAACACGCGCATCATGCTCATCACGCGCGGGCTCGCGGAGATGATCCGCATCGGCAACGCGTTCGGTGCTCACCCGCAGACGTTTGCGGGCCTGTCCGGCATGGGCGACTTGGTGCTCACGTGCTCGGGCGACTCGTCGCGCAATCGGCGCGTCGGGTTGGCGCTCGGCCAGGGCAAGAAGATGGCGGACATCCTCGCCGAGATGCGGCAGGTGGCCGAGGGCGTGAAGACCACCAAGGTCGCAAAGCAGCTCACCACCAAGATGGGCATCGATGCGCCGATCATCGACGTGATGCACGCGATCATCCACGAGGGCGTCCCCGTGCGCGAAGCGATCGGACGCTTGCTCGGACGCCAGCTGCGAGCCGAACGCGAGTAGAGATGCTCGGGTACGTCCTCGACGATATCTTCGGCGCAGCGGGACATCGCGCGCCGTCGGGACACCCCGAGAGGCCCGCGCGCGCCGACGCGGTCCGCGATGCATTGAAGGAAGCGAACATCGCGTCGCGTGGTACGCAGGTGCCGCTGCGCGCGGTGACGGACGAGGAGCTCGTGCGCGTTCACGCGCCGGCGTACCTCGATCACCTCACGAAGGTCGTGCCCGGCAAGCAGGGCTGGCTCGACGGCGACACGTACTTCTCGCCCGGCACGTGGGACGCGGCGCGGGCGGCGGCCGGCACCACCACGCAGCTCGCGACCGACGTGATGAGCGGCAAGTTCTCGTCGGGGATCGCCGTCGTACGTCCGCCTGGACATCACGCGACGCGCGAGCGCGCGATGGGCTTCTGTCTCTTGAACAACGTCGCGGTCGCGGCCGCAGCAGCGCGCGCGGCAGGCGCGGGGCGCGTCGCGATCATCGATTGGGACGTGCATCACGGCAACGGAACGCAGGACATCTTCTGGGACGATCCAGACGTCCTCTACATGTCCGTGCACCAGTATCCGTACTATCCCGGCACGGGAGCACCGACGGAGATCGGTGGTTCGAACGCGCAGGGCACCACGGTGAACGTGGGCTTGCCCGGCGGCTCGTGCGACGAGGACTACGCCGCGGTGTTCGATCACGTGTTCGTGCCCAAGCTCCTCGCGTACAAGCCGGACCTCGTTTTGGTCAGCGCGGGCTTCGATGCGTTCGAGCACGATCCGCTCGCCGGCATGCGGGTCACGCATCACGGCTTCGCGCGGATGGCGCGCAGGGTGCGCGAGGTCGCCGAGCAAACAGCGGGCGGCCGCATCGTGGCGGTGCTCGAAGGTGGCTACGACCTCGACGGGCTCGCGGGCGGCATGCAGGCCGTGCTCGCGACCTTCGTCGACGACAACCTCGCGCGTGATTCGTTCGCTCCGCCGACGAGAAATCCCGTCGTGCAAGCAGCGATCGATGGAACGCGCGCGGCGCACGCAGCGGCAGGCGTCGCGATACCAGAGGCGGTGCCGTCATCGTGAGGCACAAGACAGCCGACCTCGAGCCCACCGCGTTTGGAGGTCGTTACACGCTGCTGCGGCGACTCGCTGTCGGCGGCATGGCGGAGATCTATCTCGCACGCCAAGCCGCGATGGCCGGCTTCGAGAAGGAGGTCGTGATCAAGCGCCTCCGCCAGGAGCTCGCCGACGATCCGCGCATCGTGGAGATGTTCCTCGACGAGGCGCGCATCGGTGCGCTGCTCAATCACCCGAACATCGTGCATGTCTACGATGTCGACGAGCACGATGGCATCCCGTACATCGCGATGGAGTACATCGTCGGCGAGGAGCTCAACGAGCTGTGCCGCCGCGGCATCGCGCACGGCAGGTTCTTGCCGATCGAGCACGCGGTCGAGCTGATCCGCCAGGCAGCGCACGGCATGGGCTACTTCCACGCGAAGCGCGGTGGTGAAGGCACGCCGCTGTGGGATCAGCCACTCGACATCGTTCACCTCGATATCTCGCCGACGAACCTGCTCGTCACGCAGGACGGCACGATGAAGGTGATCGATTTCGGCATCGCGCGCGCTCGCGGTCAGCGCACGCGCACCGATGTCATTCCCGGCAAGCTGTCCTATATGTCGCCGGAGCAAGCGTCCCGCACGGCGACGAACGCGCAGATCGATCACCGCAGCGACATCTTCTCGCTCGGCATCGTGCTGTACGAGATCACCGTCGGAAAGCGATTGTTTCGCGGTTCACCGGCGGAGATCGTGCCCAAGCTCGTCAACGCGGAGATCGAGCCGCCCACGTTCGCGCGGCGCGGCTTTCCGGCGGGCCTCGAGTCGATCGTGATGCGCGCGCTCGAGAAGCATCCGGACGATCGCTATCAGAGCGCGTACGACCTCGCGGATGACCTCGAGACGTTCATGCGCGACGAGCGCCTCCACTCGGGCTCGGTGCGCATCGCGCGCTATCTCGACATGCTCACGCACGCGGGCGGTGGTCCACGCAGGCCCGAGCTAGTCAGCGAAGCGGAGGCACGCCTCGCCGCCGGTCACGACGACCTGGACTTCGACAGCCAGGTGTTCGACGGCTTCAAGCCCGCCGAAGGTGCGCCCGGCCCCGAGCAGGCGCGCGAGTGGGAGGACACCGATCAGCCGGAGGGCGAGGTCGCCGCGGCGCTCGGCATGGAGCTCGCGGAGCTTCGCGCGTTGCGCACGCCGGTGCCCGGGCGGACGGCTGGCATGACCGCAGACACGGGTGCCGAGCGGCCCAGCGACGACATCGACACCAGCGAGGATCTCGCGTCGGTGACCAACCCGCGCGCGAAGATCGACGTGCACGCGGTCGGCGACAGCACCACGTCGATCAACGTCAACACGAGCGACCTCGACGATGACACCGTGGATGGCGTCGCGCCGCCGCCGAGGCCCGTCGCCGAGGCACCGCCGAAGCGCGAGCCCGAGCGTGCCCAGACGCCCGTCCCGACATCCGCACCGACGGTGGGCTCCTCGATGTTGCTCGCCAAGCAGTCGTCGAACAGCTTGCCGTGGATCCTCGTGGGACTTCTCGTGGTGGCCGTGTTCGCGTTGGTGACGTATATCGTCATGGTGTGATGCGCGCGTTCCTGTTGCCGATCGTCCTCCTCGCGGCGGGAGCCTGCGGAGGCGAAGCGAAGGATCGCAACGAGCCCGCCCCGGTCGAGCGCGCGCGCCGCGTGATCGAGCCTCCCGTCGGCATCGTGCGTCCGCTGCCGCCGTTTCTGATCAGCTCCGCGGGCGTGGGCCCGTACCGCCTCGGTGATCGCCTCGCGGACATCTTGCAGCAGCTACCCACGGGACCGCGCATCGCGATGTTCGAGATCCCCACGGTGCTCCATCGCGGTCTCATCCGCGCCGAGGAGAACGACTCGATTCGCATCGGCGGCGAGCCGAACGGCACCGCGACATCGGTTGCTGTCGTCGACGCCAATGTCGCGCGCACCGAGAGCGGGATCCACGTCGGCTCGACGCACGCAGACCTCGAGAAGTCGGGCATCGCTCCACCCGAGCTCGGCCGTGCACACGATCCGCGTCTCGAGATCCTCACGAACCCGCGAGGCGCGCGCGTGCTCTTCGATCCGGGCAGAAAGGATCGCATCGCGGCGATCATCGTGAGCACCGAGCCGCTCGCCGCGAAGACACCCGCCGAGCCCGCATGTCCCCGGCCGGTGTCGACCGACACCGCGTTCGGCGCGTGCTTCTCCGGTAGCGGCCCTGGCGAGCATGTCGATCTCGATGGCAACGACATCGCGATTCGCAGCGCGGAGTCCGACCGCCTCATCGCTCCGCTGCGGGTAACAGCGAACGTCGTGTTCGCCGCACCACTTCGCGTGGAGGGCAGGGACGAGCTCGTGATCGTCACGCGCAACGACACGCCGCAGCTCCGGACCTGGTCGCTGCTCGCATATCGGTTCGAGGGCGGCAAGCTGACCAAGACCGCGGACGGACCGCTCTACACGGTGTCGGCCACGAACGCGCGATGGATCGGCGTCGAGCTACCCGACATCGACGTGTACCTGGAGATCGTCGCCGGCAACGATTCCTTCGAGGTCGGAGGTCTGCTCACCACGCGGGCCGATCCGGCCGAGCAAGGTCCGTGGCGCGATGTGATGGTGATTTCACCGGTCTCGGTGCCTCGCCGCCACGAGAAACCGGCCAGGCTACCCGTTCCCACCATCGAAGGAAGTGGGTCGGATGCCACGGGTGGGTCGGATTTCACCGTAGACGCAAGTGCTGAGGCAGACCCATCCAACCCCTGAGACGTGTGGTGTGTCGACGGTCGTACGCCTTTGCCAGCACTGCTTTTTTTCGGCACAATCTACCGACGTGTCGCGCTGGGGAATCCACATCGCACCGTCGTTGCCGCCTGAAGGGAACGACGCGTGAAGTTCCTCTGCGATCGCTGCAAGACCCGGTACTCGATCGGTGATGACCGCGTTCGAGGAAAGATCCTCAAGATCCGGTGCAAGAACTGCGCGAACGTCATCACGGTTCGCGAGGGCATGACGGATGTCGACGCCGCAGATCCTGCCGCGCGTCGAGGCAAGACGACGAATATCCCTCCGATCGAAGGGGCTCAGCCCCAGAACGGCGCACTCGGCGCTGCCTTCGCCAACGCGCTGACCACCAAGCCGCCCGCCGCCCTCGAAGAGGAGTGGTACGTCTCCATCGACGGCGAACAGGCGGGGCCGTTCTCGCTGTCCGACGCGCAGCGCTGGGTCGCGAGCAAGGCGTACGAGGCCGATCTCCACTGTTGGAGTGAGGGCTTCGATGACTGGCTTCCCGTCGACAAGGTGAGCCACTTCCGTGGGCTGCGGAAGAAGCCGATGGCGCCGCCGATTCCCTCTACACCGCCACCGATGCCGCGCGCGCCGGGCTTGGGTGCCTCGCGGATGGCCGCGCCCGCGCAGACGCAGAAGATCGACGAGAGCGAGCCCAAGCCGCTGTTCGCAGCGACCATGGCATCGCTCGAGCGCGGCGCTCCGCCGACGAGCAGCCCGGGCTTCTCCCTGCCATCGCTCAACGGCAACGCCACCGCACGCGCGACACCGCCCGGTGGACACGGCGCGATTCCCACGATCGCCAAGCCCGCCAACGGCGCGCTCGCACCCAAGCCGATCGCGCCCGCCCCGATCGCGCCGATCGCACCACCGGCGATCACGCCTGCTCCGAGCGCACCACCGATTCCGTCGACGAACGTCAGCGCCAAGGGCACGTCCGCCAAGAACGCGTTCGACGTGGGTGACCAGGCGACGATGATCGAGTCGCCCGCGTTCCCCGACGAGGCCGACAAGAAGCGCGACGACATCGCCGCGAGCGCAGCCGCCGCCTCGGTCGAGAAGACGCCAGCGCCGCCGGCCGCCACGTTCGACGCAAGCACCGACGACGACGACGATGACGACCTGCAGATCGGCGAGGTCTCGCGCGTGGTCAAGCTCGCCGACTTGATGGCGGCCAAGCCCAAGCGCGCGGAGTCGATCAGCACGGCGCCGGCGACCCTCGCCAACCGGGGCTCGGTTCCGCGCCTCGGTAACACGGGCGCGGTTCCACGCCTCAGCGCGCCCGGAGCGGTCGCGCGCATCGACGCTCCCAACGCAGCAGCGCTCCGCGCGAACCCGATGCTCGC
>JAEYYV010000342.1 GCA_023428295.1 Pseudomonadota bacterium | reverse complement strand
CCACCACGATCGATCTCGCCCAGGTGATCGCGCAGGGCATCCCGGTCGTCGAGCAGCGCAAGTCGAAGATCCACCCCGCGACCCGCACGTTCCAAGGCCTCCGTATCGCGGTGAACGCGGAGCTCGATCAGCTCGAGCGCTTCCTCGCGGTGTTCCCCGATCTGCTCGCGCCCGGCGGCCGCTGCGCGATCATCTCGTTCCACTCGCTCGAGGATCGGCTGGTCAAGAACCGCTTCCGCGATCTCGCGTGGACCTCGTCGCTGCCGCCCGCGCTCGCGGTGAAAGAAGGCGAGCGCACCGAGGCGGTGTGCGAGCTCGTCACGCGCAAAGGCGTGGTCGCCTCCGACGAGGAGATCGAGCGCAACCCGCGCGCTCGCTCCGCGCGGCTTCGCGTCTGCGAGCGAACGAGCGCGCCCAACGTGCAAGCGACCGCGGCGGGCCTGTCCCCCGTGGGCCGCTCGCGCTTCGACCACTGATCCCCCCTGGTCAAAACCACCACTTTTCGCCGCGGTTGGGGTCCGACCCCAAACCGTCTCGAAATTGGTCAAATCCACCACTTTCAGTCCAGCGAGTTGGAATTGTCCGACGGGCGGACACGGTACGGCGCGGGTGGCGTCAGCGTAGGCAGTGAGGAGTCGGACTCGCTCGGCGCGTCGGGATTCGCGGGTGGATCGACGACGTGGCTCATGCACTTCGCGATCGCCTCGTCGCGCATGAACACGCCATCGTGAAACGCGCGATCGTAGAAGTTCACGCGCTTCTCGACGCGGCGGACGCGCGCGCAGTTGCCCTCTCTCGCGTAGCGAAACGCGCGCTCGGTGAGGATGCGTGCCCAGCGCGCGTGCCTCTCGGCCTTGGTCTCGACTTCTCCGGCGAAGGCGGGATCGGTGAGCTCGCCCGCGGCGTAGAGCCCGATGCCGAACGCAGAGACGGCCGAGAACACGCCAACGGCGACGCCGGTGTCCGCGAACGCGGTGGCGGCGGTGCTCGCGATGAGACCGACCACGCCACCGATGGAGGTCACCATCCCCACGCGCCGCGCGATCGGCGCCTGGGTGGATGTACAGCCAGGTGCGATCACCGCCGAGGCGAGCGCGAGGCTGACGAGGAATCGGACCACGAACTATTCTGGAACGTGGCGAAAAAATTGCCACCGCCAGGTCGCGCGCGTGTAGTGGGCGAACGCTCATGACGTCGCCCGGGTCGGTCTACCGGATCTTCAAGCGCCCCGAGGGGGAGGCTGCCTCGGTTCGCCTCGGCATCGTGGCCATGGTCGTCCTCGCGATCGCGCTCGTGTCGGTCGGCATCATTCGCGTCACGCGGCAGCACGAGGTACTGCGCCTCGGTCTCTCGCTGTCGAAGTCGTCGGAGAATGTTCGCAAGCTGCGCGAGACGCGGCGACAGCTCGAGCTCGAGCTCGCCACGCACACGGCGCCCGATCGCATTCGCAAGCTCGCCACGCAGCTCGGCATGACCACCGTCGCGCCGGACAAGATCCGCATCGTCCGTCCGCGAAAGGTGGCCACGCGATGAGCGAGAAGGCCAAGAAGCCGAAGCTCAAGCCGATGACGCCGGGAATCCCGCACAGCGCGCGCGTGCGGGCGTATCTCGTCGGCGCGCTCGTCACCTGCGGGCTCACGGGCGTCGCGTGGCGCGCGTACGCGCTGCAGGTCGACGAGGGTGCGCACTATCGCGAGCTCGCGGAGCGACAGCACGGTGCAGCGGTCAACATTCCCGCGCCGCGCGGTGACGTGATCGATGCGCGCGGTCGGCCGCTCGCCGTGAGCGCCGATGCGGACTCGGTCTGGGCAAACCCGCGCGAGGTGCAGGATGTTGTTGATACCGCCGACAAGCTGGCGAAGCTCCTCGGCGAGGATGCGGGCGCGCTCGAAGCAAAGCTCGCGCTCGACAAGAAGTTCGTGTGGCTCGATCGCCATGTCACGCGCGAGGTCGCGGACAAGGTTCGCGCGGCCAAGCTGCCCGGCATCGTCGTCGAGAAAGAGCCGCGACGCTGGTATCCCGCGCGCTCGGTGGGCGGGCCGGTGATCGGTCGCGCGGACATCGACAGTCGCGGACTCGAGGGCATCGAGCTGTCGATGAACGACCTCCTGCACGGCACGCGCGGCAACGGTCACGCCGTTCGCGACGCGCGCGGCAAGAAGATGTTCGCCGACGGCATGGAGCAGCCCGAGCCGGGCGCGACGGTGCAGCTCTCGCTCGATCGCAGCATTCAAGCGATCTCCGACAACGCGCTACTCGCGTCGGTCACCACGAACAAAGCGAAGAGCGGCGTCGCGGTGGTCCTCGACGTGCAGACGTCGCGCGTGCTCGCGATGTCGAGCTATCCGACGTACGACCCGAACTCGAACGAGCCGGGCGCTGCATCGCGCGCTCGCAACAAGCCCGTCACCGACGTGTTCGAGGCGGGCTCGGTGATGAAGATCTTCTCGATCCTCGCGGCGATGGACGCGGGCATCGTCTCGCCCGACACCGGCTTCGATACCGGCGGTGGCTCGTATCAAGTCGGACCGAAAACGATCCGCGACGTGCACCACGACGTCTACCTGACCGTCGCGGGCATCGTGAAGCGCTCGTCCAACGTCGGCACGGTCAAGATCGCGCAGCGCCTCGGACGCGACCGGTTGTACGCCGCGCTGCAATCGTACGGCTTCGGCGCGAAGACCAACATCGAGCTCCCGGGTGAGCAAGCCGGGCGCCTTCGTCGAGGAGACACGTGGCGCGAGATCGAGCTCGCGACGATCTCGTTCGGCTATGGCCTCACCGTCACGCCGCTCCAGATCGCCGCCGCGCTCGCTGCTGTTGGAAACGGCGGTGTCTATCGCGAGCCGCGCATCGTGGACAAGGTCGTCGAGCGTGACGGCACCGTGAAGTACGCGCCGCATCCCGAGCCGCGCCAGATGGTGAAGACGAAGACGGCGGATCAGATGCGCAAGATGCTCGCGGCGGTGTTCGAGGGCGGCAAGGAAGGCGGCACCGCCGCGAGCCTCGTCGTTCCCGGGTTTCGCTGCGCGGGCAAGACGGGCACGGCGCACAAGTACGATCACGCGACGCGCAAGTACGCGGACGACAAGTATCTGTCGTCGTTCGCGGGACTCGCACCCGCCGACAATCCCCGGCTCGCGATCGTGGTGATCATCGACGAGCCATCCGGCGGCGACTACTACGGTGGCAAGGTCGCCGGTCCGGTGTTCGCGACGATCGCGAGCGAGGCGCTGCGCTACCTCGGCGTGCCCGGCCTGCCGCTGCAGTGTCCGACGATGCCGCCGACGTACAACGCGCGACTCGATCCAACCCCGAAGACCTGCTCGATCCCTGCACCGAAGCTCGGGCCGGCAAAGGTGGAGCTCGGCGAGGGCCTCGTCGTCGAGAGCGTCGTGGAGCCGGCACCTCCTCCGGCCCCCGATCTCGCCCCGGGCACGGTCATCGTTCCGGACTTCCGCGGCATGGGCTACGCGAAGGCGATGGAGCTCGCTCGCACGAGTCACTTCGCCGTGAACAGCAGCGGCTCGGGCCGCGTGGTGGAGCAAACGCCCGCGCCCGGTCCGAACGACACCGTCGAATCCATCACCCTGCGGTTCGAGTAGGGCGCTTGCCAGCGTGCACGAAATCGGTGAGTCTGCGCGTTCCAAGCAACGTATGAAGCTGCTCGATCTCCTCGACGGTTTGCAGGGCCACTCGGTGGTCGGCGACACGGGCATCGAGGTCGGTGCCGTTCGTAGCGATTCTCGCGAGGTGCAGCCGGGCGACGTGTTTGTCGCGGTGAAGGGAATCCGCAGCGACGGTCACGCGTTCGTTCAGATCGCGCTCGATCGGGGCGCCGCGGCGATCGTGGTGGAGCGCGATGTGCCCGCGGGCAATGCCGTGGTCATCAAGGTCGCGAGCTCCGCCGATGCGCTGGGCGTGTTGATCGGAAATTCCCTCGGGAATCCCGCTCGCGAGCTGACCCTCGTCGGGATCACCGGCACCAACGGCAAGACGACCACGTCGTACCTCGTCGAGAGCATCCTCCGCGCCGCGGGTCACGAGACGGGCGTGATCGGAACGGTGACGTATCGCTGGAAGGGCACGTCGTTCGACGCGCCGTACACCACGCCGACGCCGCAGGTGTTGCACGAGACGTTCGCGAAGATGCTCGCGGATGGCGTGACGCACGTGGTGATGGAAGTGTCGAGCGCGGCGCTGTCGATGCATCGCCTCGCCGGCGTGAAGTTCGCCGTGGCTGCGTTCTCGAACCTCACGCAGGATCACCTCGACGTTCACGGCTCGATGGCCGAGTACGAAGCTGCCAAGAAGCTGCTGTTCGCGAATCACCTCGCGGGAACGGCCGTGGTGAACGTCGACGATCCGAAGGGCGATGCGATGGGCGCTGCTGCGCATGGCCCCGTGCTGCGCGTGACGGCTGTGCCGAGCGGTGACGGCACCATTCGCGTCGTGTCGCAAGCGTCGACGGTGCGCGGCATCGACGCGACGATCGCCACGCCGCGCGGCGAGATCGCGGTGAGCGCGAAGCCGCTGATCGGCCACTACAACGTCGAGAACCTCGCGCTCGCCACGGGTATCGGTGAAGCGCTCGGCCTCTCGCATGCAGCGATCGCGAAGGGCGTCGTGGATCTGCCTGGCGTGCCCGGACGCGTCGAGCGCGTTCCCAATCACGCAGACCTCGACGTGCTCGTCGATTACGCGCACACGCCGGATGCGCTGCGCAACGTGCTGTCCGCGGTGCGTCCGCTGACGGAGCGGCGCCTCATCTGCGTGTTCGGATGCGGAGGTGATCGCGATCCCACGAAGCGTCCGAAGATGGGCGCCGCCGTGGCGGAGCTCGCGGATCTCGCCGTCGTGACGAGCGACAACCCACGCACGGAAGATCCGCGCGCGATCATCGATCAGATCCTGCCGGGTGTTCCGCGGCCGTTCCTCGTCGAGGCCGATCGACGCACGGCGATTCGCGCGGCGATCGCGGAGGCCACGCCTGGCGACGTCGTGGTGATCGCCGGCAAGGGCCACGAGGACTACCAGATCATCGGCACCACCAAGCATCACTTCGACGATCGCGAGGTCGCCGCCGAAGCGATCAGCGAGCGAGAAGTGCGCCTCTTGCCGGGACTCGCGCGCGACGCCGGCTCGTCGAGCGTGGTCGCGGATCCGGCGGTCACGCGCATCGTCATCGATAGCCGCAAGGCCCTGCCCG
This sequence comes from Pseudomonadota bacterium, assembly GCA_023428295.1. GTDB lineage: Bacteria > Myxococcota_A > Polyangia > Haliangiales > Haliangiaceae > JABFXX01. The sequence continues at coordinate 24,832 of JAEYYV010000342.1, read as the reverse complement.
GCTCGCTCTATGTCGCCGTCAAAGGCGAGACGCACGATGGGCACTCGTTCTGCGGCGCGGCGGTCGAGACCGGTGCGGTCGCCGTGATGGTCGAGCGCCACGTCGACGTGGCGGTCCCGCAGATCCTCGTCGAGGACACGCGTCTCGCGCTCGGCAAGCTCGCGCGCGCACATCGCCGCGCGTGGCCCGGCAAGCTCGTCGCGGTCACCGGCTCCGCGGGCAAGACAACGACCAAGGAGCTGACGCGCGCTGCGCTTGGCGCCGAGGGACCGACACACGCGGCGGAGGGCTCGCTCAACAACGAGACGGGGTTGCCGCTGACCGTGCTCGGCATGCGCCTGTTTCACGCGTACGCCGTCGTGGAGATGGGCATGCGCGGCGTGGGGCAGATCGAGTACCTGACGAAGATCGCGGAGCCCGATGTCGCTGTCGTGGTCAACGCGGGCATCGCGCACATCGAGCTGCTCGGATCCACGGACGCGATCGCCAAGGCGAAGTCCGAGATCTGGATGGGCCTCCGCGATGGTGGCTCCGTGGTGCGCCCGGCCGATGACCTGCGGCTCGAGGAGCTGTCGCGCGCGCTGCGCCCCTCGGCGCGGCACGTGACGTTTGGCGAGCGCGACGCCGACGTGCGCCTCGTCGAGTACACGCCCACTGACGCGGGCGGGCAGCTCGTGCTCGACGTGTTCGGCGCGCGCCACGATCTGCTTCTCTCGCTCGTCGGACGCCACGCGGCGATCGACGCGTGTGCGGCGATCGCCGCTGCACACGCCGCCGGCGCATCGATCAGCAACATCCTCGCGGGCCTCCAGCGCGCGAAGCCGCCATCGATGCGCGGCGAGATCGTCGTCGTGAAGGGCCGCAAGGTGATCGTCGATTGCTACAACGCGAACCCCGTGGCGATGGCCGCGGCGCTGCGCGCACTCGCGGAGCGCGCGCATGGCGCTGCGTACGCGGTGCTCGGCGACATGCTCGAGCTCGGCGAGCACGCGGTGGCGGAGCACGAGAAGATCGGTGCGCTCGCCAAGGAGCTCGGCGTCTCGGTCGTCACGCTCGGCGAGTACGCGAAGCGCATCGGCAACGATCACGCCGAGAGTCCCGCGGACGCAGCCGCGCGCGTGCTCGATCGCACCAAGGCCGGCGACTGGATCCTGCTCAAGGCATCCCGCGGCATGAAGCTCGAGCGCGTGCTCGCGGCGCTCGAGGAAGCAAAGGCGTAGATGCTGTTTCACTTGCTCTATGGCATCGGATCCGATCAGCTCGGATTCCTGCGCGTGTTTCGCTACACGTCGACGCGCCTCCTCGCGGCGGCGATCACGGCGCTGCTCCTCTCGTTCTTCATCGGCCCTTGGTTCATCGACAGGCTGAAGTCTCGACAGATCGGCGAGACGATCCGCGAGGACGGTCCGCAGACGCACAAGAAGAAGGCCGGCACGCCGACGATGGGCGGCTCGCTCATCGTGTTCTGTCTCGCGGTGTCGACGCTGCTGTGGTGCGACCTGCGCAACCAATACGTGTGGCTCGCGCTGTCGGTCACCGTGCTGTTCGGTGCGATCGGCTTTGCGGACGATTACGAGAAGGTCGCGAAGAAGAACAAGCAGGGCATCAGCGGCGGCCTGCGCCTCGGGCTCGAGTTCGTGATCGCCGGTGGCGCGATGGCGTACCTGTTCTACTCGGACCTCATGCCGCCCGACGTGCGGCTGCACTTCCAGGTCCCGTTCACCAACTTCTACGAGTCGCAGATCGTTCTGCCCGCGTGGTTCTACTGCTGCCTCGGTGCGTGTGTCGTCGTCGGCGCAGCGAACGCGGTGAACCTCACCGACGGCCTCGATGGTCTCGCGATCGGCCCCTCGATCATGAACGCGGGTACGTTCATGGTCTTCGCGTACATCGCCGGTGTCGAGACCACGATCTTGTTCCGCGCAGGTGATGGCGCCGCGCAGGAGGTGACGATCGCGCAGTACCTGCACGTCGCGCACATCGACGGCATGGCCGAGCTCGCCATCTTCGCTGCCGCGCTGTTCGGAACCGGCATCGGCTTCCTCTGGTACAACGCGTACCCCGCGCAGGTGTTCATGGGCGATGTCGGATCGCTCGCGCTCGGTGGTGCGATCGGTATGCTCGCCGTGCTGACCAAGAACGAGCTCGTGCTGCTGATCGTGGGCGGCCTGTTCGTCGTCGAGACGCTGTCCGTGATCATCCAGCGCGGCGTGTACAAGGCGACGAAGAAGCCAGGCCCCGACGGCAAGATGGTGGGCAAGCGCGTGTTCTTGATGGCACCGATCCATCACCACTACGAGAAGAAGGGCTGGGACGAGCCCAAGATCATCGTGCGGTTCTGGCTCGTGTCGGCGTTGCTCGCGCTCGTCGCGCTCGGCACGCTGAAGTTCAGGTGAGTATGGAGCTCGGCGGAAAGACGGTCGTCGTCGTCGGTCTCGCGCTCACCGGCGTCGCGGTCGCGAAGTTCTGCGCGAAGCGCGGCGCACGCGTGATCGTCACCGACGGCAAGACGGCCGAGCAGCTCGGCGATCGCGTGAGCCAACTCGACGGCGTTCCCGGCGTGCACCTCGCGCTCGGCGGACACGATCTCGCCACGTATCTCGCGGCGGATCTCGTCGTGATGTCGCCGGGCGTTCCACCGCTCCCCGAGACGCGCGCGGCTGCCGCCAAGGGCATCCCCGTGATCGCCGAGATCGAGCTCGCGTATCGCTTCCTGCATCCGGGCGCGAAGCTCGTCGCGGTCACCGGCACCAACGGGAAGTCCACGACGACCGCGCTCACCGGCGCGCTGTGCGAAGCCTCGGGCCGCCCCACGTTCTGCGGTGGCAACCTCGGCAACATGCCGATGATCGATGCGGTCGATCATCCCGCCAACTCCGACGGGGGCCTGATCGTCGTCGAGGTCGCCGCGTTCATGCTCGAGAACTGCACGACGTTCCGCGCGAACGCCGGCGTGCTCACGAACATCACCGAGGATCACCTCGATCGCTTCGGGACGATGGAGCGCTACGCGGAGATGAAGGGCCGCGTCTGGGAGTTCCAGCGCCCCGACGACCTCGCGATCGCCAACGCGGCCGACGAGTGGGTCATGTGCGAGACGCGCGGCATTTCGAGCGAGCTCGTCACGTTCGATTCGCGCACGGGCGCCGACGTCGCGCGCGGTGCGTGTCTCTCGCCGGATCGCAGGGAGATCCTCGTGCGCCTGGGTGACGCGACGGAGCGCTACCCCGTCGACGATCTCGTCATCGTCGGCAACCACAACATGGAGAACGCGATGTGCGCGTACCTCGCGGCGCGCCGCGCGGGCGTGTCGATCGACGCGGTTCGCGCGGGAGCGCGAGCGTATCGGCCGCTGCCGCATCGCATGGAGCTCGTCGGCGATCGTGGCAACGTCTACTACTACGACGACAGCAAGGGCACGAACGTCGCGTCCGTCGCTGCGTCCGTTCGCGGATTCCCGCGACCGCTCGTGCTGATCGCGGGCGGCGTCGACAAAGGCGGCTCGTACACCCCGATGCTCGAAGCGCTCGACACGTGCAAGGGCATGGTGCTCATCGGCGCCGCCGCTCCGCTGATCCGCGAGGCGGCCGCGGCGTTCGGTGCGACGTACCCGGTGATCGACGCGACCGACATGCACGACGCCGTCCGTCGCGCGACGGAGATGACCTCGCCCGGCGATGCGGTCGTGTTGTCACCCGCGTGCGCGAGCTACGACATGTTCCAGAACTACGGGCACCGCGGCCGCGTGTTTCGCGAGGCGGTCAGCGCCGTCGGTGCGAAGCGCCTCGACGGCTAGTTGCAGGGCAGTCCACCGAGGAGGAAGGCGGTGCCGCTCGGCGTTCCGACCCACGCGGTGCCAGTCCCGTCGACGATCGCGAGCCCGAGCCATCGCTCGATCCGGCGGGCAGCGGGTACTCCGCGACGAGCGTCCCCGTCGGCGTGAGCTCGGCCATCGTGGTGGCCATGTTGGACAGTGGGCGCCGAGGCTGTCTGGCGTATCGATAAGGATTTCATGTCGAAAACTGGCGCCGCCGGATCGAGCTGACGAGGATGACTCGATGGCCCTCCTCCGCCGCCTCGCCGAGCTGCGTTTTCGCTCGCGCCGCCACGAGGAGACGCTGCCCGCGGCCGCGCAGCTGATCGCCGTGCAGCACCCGAGCGCGACGCTGCCCGAGCGCCCCTATGACGTGTGGCTGGTGTTCGCGGTGCTCGGGCTCCTGGGGCTCGGCACGATCGAGATCTACGCGTCCACCGCCGCCGATGGCCTCACGCGCTATCACGACGCCTTCTATTACCTCGAGCGACAGATCGTGTTCGTCACCCTCGGCGGCATCGCGATGTGGATCGCGTCGCGCTTCGATTACCGCCGCCTGCGCGCGTACACCTATCCGCTCCTCGGCCTGTCGCTCGTTCTCCTCGGAGCAGCGCTGCTCGCGCCCGCACGCAACGGAGCCTCGCGCTGGATCCCGCTCGGTCCGTTCACGTTCCAGCCCGTCGAGATCGCGAAGCTCGGTCTCGTGACGTATCTGGCGTACTCCCTCGGTCGCAAAGCCGATCGCGTGAAGACGTTCACCGTGGGCTTCGTCCCGCACCTCGTCGTGTGCGGCCTGATGATGGTGCTGCTGCTCAAGCAGCCCGACCTCGGCTCGTCGGTGGTCCTCGGCGCGACCACGCTCGGCATGCTGTTCATGGCCGGCACGCGAGTCTCGTACATCTTGCTCGCGCTCCTCGCGTCGGCGCCGATCGCGTACCACTTCGTCATCGGAACGCCGTGGCGCCTGCAGCGCTTCCTCGCGTACTTCAACCCCGAAGCCTACGCCTCGGACACCGCGTATCAGTTCCTGCAAGCGCGGCTCGCGATGGGCTCGGGGGGCGTGTGGGGCGTGGGCCTCGGCAACGGGCACCAATCGCTCGGCTACCTGCCCGAAGGACAGAACGACTTCATCCTCGCGCCGATCGGCGAAGAGATGGGCTTCGTCGGCGTGATCGCCGTGCTCGTGTTGTTCACGCTCCTCGTGTGGCGCGGCGTTCGCGCAGCGCTCGGTGCGCGCGACGTGTTCGGCGGCTACCTCGCGTTCGGCATCACGATGCTGTTCGGCGTGCAGGTCCTGTTCAACGTGGGCGTCGTCCTCGGCGTGGTGCCGAACAAGGGCATCACGCTGCCGCTCGTCTCGTACGGTGGCACGTCGCTCGTCGTGACGATGTTCCTCGTCGGACTCCTGCTGAACGTCGGCCGCCGCGTCGAGCACAAGACCGCCGCCGCGGAACAAACGCGAGAGCTCGCGCGTCGTAAACGGGTCCGCGTCCGCGTGATGACGGAAGCGGCCGACTATGCGCGCGCATCATGACCCGACCGACGAAACCGTCACGCAACACGAAGCCGATGCCGACATGCAGCGCGATGCCGACGTGCAGCGCGATGCCGTCATGCAGCGCGCTGCCGACATGCAGCGCGATGCCGACGTGCAGCGCGCTGCCGACATGCAGCGCGATGCCGACATGCAGCGCGATGCCGAGGTGGACGTGCGTCTGCTGATCGCGGGCGGTGGTACGGGTGGTCACTTGTTCCCGGGCGTCGCGATCGCCGAAGAGCTGCGTGCGCGCGATCCCGACGCGGCGATTCGCTTCGTCGGCACCGAGCGCGGCATCGAGGCGCGTGTGCTGCCCGAGCTCGGGTGGGACCTGACGAAGATCGAGGTCTCGGGCCTGAAGACCGTCGGCAAGCTCGGCGCGACTCGCGGCCTCTTCCGCCTCCCGCGCGCGCTGTGGCAAGCGCGTCGCGTGTTGAAGGAGTTCGAGCCCGACGCGGTCATCGGCGTCGGCGGCTACGCGTCGGGCCCCGTCGTCCTCGTGGCCAAGCTGCGCGGCATCCCCACCGCGATCTGCGAGCAGAACTCGATCCCGGGCCTCACCAACAAGCTGCTCGGTCGCTGGGTGCGCGCGGTGTTCCTCTCGTTCGCCGAGAGCAGGCGCTTCTTCAAGGAGAAGAAGATCGTGATGTCGGGCAACCCCGTGCGCCGCGATCTCTTGCAGCGCCTCCTCGCCGTCACGCCATCGTCGCCCTCGCCCACCGTGAACATCCTCGTCTCCGGCGGCTCGCTCGGCGCGGTCGCAGTGAACGAGCTGGCCGCCGCCGCGCTCTCGCAGCTCGCGAAGACCACCTCGCTCTCGATCGTCCACCAGACGGGCGAGAAGGATCTCGAGGCAACCAAGCGGCGCTACGCCGACGCGGGCATCACCGCCGACTGCCGTGCGTTCATCAAGGACATGGCCTCCGCGTATCAAACGGCCGACCTCGTGATCGGTCGCGCGGGCGCCACTACCGTCGCGGAGCTCGCGATCGCGGGCAAGCCCGCCGTGTTCATCCCGTATCCCTTCGCCGCCGACAATCACCAGGAGCTCAACGCTCGCGAGATGGCGAACGCGGGCGCCGCGCTGATGTTTCGCCAGTCCGAGCTCACCGCCGAGAAGCTCGCTGACGCGCTCGCGCCGCTTATCACGAACCCGACCAAGCGCACCGAGATGGGCGCTGCGATGAAGTCGCTCGCCAAGCCGAACGCCGCCGCCGCCGTCGTCGACTGGGCGACGTCGCGACGCTAGCCACGTACGGACGCGCTCACGCGGATTCGCCCGCGAGCGCCGCGCCGCACCCACGAACATCGCGACGAGAAGCAGCTCGGCGCTACCTCTCGGACTCGAGCCGAGGCACGCGAAGCTGAAGATCTTCGAGCTCCGCTAATCGAGAGCCATCGCAACTCGACGGGAATCACCGAGGTCGTTGTCCGGGCGGTCGCTGTCCGAACCGTGGGACGATCGTCGGACAAGAGTCGAACGCGTTCACACCTTCTTCCACTTGCTGCAGTCTTTGTCGGTATCGATCGTCGCGTCCACGTCATCCATCAGCTTCGCGCTTCTCGCTTTCACGCACGCCTCGAGCGCGCCGACAAACGTTGGTAGCGCGCTCGCGGGTCCGGTACCCATCGCGACGGCGACGGAGGCAACAGCTGCGTCCTTGGCGCAGGACGTCAGTGCGTCCTTGCCCTGTTGCTCCAGATCCTTTGGATAGGAGAGCTCGGCGAACACCTTCTTCTTGCACGAGCGTCTCCAGCTCTGCGGCACCTTCGTCTTGATCTTCCTGCCCATGATCTTGGCGATGGTCTTGACGGGATGAGTGACCTTGAACTCGGGCCAGTTCTTGATCGACGCGATCCCGACCTTCATCTTCGCCACTTTGCTCGCGGCCAGCTTCGCGGTCTTCTTGGTCTTCGAAGACGCAGCAGGCTTCTCGTCGAGAGGTGCACACGGCGTCGACGATGGCTCCTCGGGATCCGGTTCGGGATCGTCGAACGACGCCGTGTCGAGATCGGCTTCTCCCTGCGAATCCGGCTCTACCACCTCCACCGGAGCTGGCTGCGCCACGACGTGACCACTCATCAAACACACGAGCACGACACACAACGACTTGGTCATTCGTTCACCTCGAATGCCACTCTCCACCGAGAGAGGTGCAGCGATGTGCAGCACCATGGGTACGCTGCGGGTAGCGGACGGACAGCGAGCGGGAAACCCTATTCGCCCACGATGATCGGCTCGGGCGAGAGCTCGACACCGAACGCGTCACGCACGCCCGCGACGATCTCTGCCGCGAGTGCGAGGAGCTCCGTCGCGGTGCCGCCGCGATTCACGAGAGCGAGCGCGTGCTTCTTGGAGATGCCCACGTTGCCGCGCGTCGCGCCCCTGGTGAAACCCGCGCGCTCGATCAGCCAGCCCGCGCTGAGCTTGGTCATGCCATCGGGCGCCGCGAACGTCGGCAGCTTCGCGTCGATGCGGCGCGCCGTGACCCGCTCCTGCACGCGTACGAGCTCGTCGGCGGACACGATGGGGTTCGTGAAGAAGGAGCCAGCGCTGCGCGACTCTGGATCGCTCGGGTCGACGACCATGCCCTTGCCTCGACGCAGCGCGATCACGGTGTCGCGAACGGTCGCGAGCGGCGCGGTGCCGCCGTCTTCGATCGAGAGCGCCTTCGCGAGCTCCGCGTAGCGAATCGGTCGCGAGTGCGGGGAGACCGGCAAGCGAAAGTGCACCTCGACGATGACCCAGCGCGAGCTGCCACGGAACACGCTCGAGCGATACGCGAACTTGCAGTCCGCGGGCGCGAAGGACTCCATCTCGCCGGTCTCGCGATCGAGGACGCGAACGAGCGTGATCGTGTCCGCGACTTCTTGGCCGTACGCGCCGACGTTCTGCATTGGCGTCGCGCCGACGAGCCCCGGGATCCCCGACATGCACTCGAGGCCGGCGAGATCGGCGGCGATCATCTCGGCGACGAAGTCATCCCACGGCACGCCGGCGGAGGCGACCACATCCGCGTGATCGCCGTGATGCTCAATACGCACGCCGGGAATCGCCATGTGAATGACGAGGCCCGGAAAGCCGTTGTCGCGGACCACGAGGTTCGAGCCACCGCCGAGGATCAGCACCGGCTCGAACGTCGGTGCGGAGGGTGCCGTGGACGGTGCGACCGGTTCGCGAGGCCCGAGGTCGGATGCCCGCTCGGTGGAGCGAAGCGCGCCGTTCGTGAGCTCCGTCGTGCGCTCCGTCGTGCGCTCCGTCGTGCGCTCGGTGGAGCGAAGCGCGTCGCGCAGCTCGTCGATCGTCGTCGCGCGAACGAAGCGCTTCGCCGGGCCTCCGAGGCCGAGCGTGGTCAGCGATGCGAGCGGGACGTCGGTGCGCACGGTCACTTCTTGTCGACGCGCGTGAACACGAGGGCCGCATCGAGCGCGACGCAGTCCCAGATGTTCTCGCCGGCATCTCCGTCTTCGATGACTTTCACGGTGACGGCCCGCGCCGTACCGCTGACGTTGTCGGCCGCAAACGCGACCTTTCCGACGAGATCGTAGATTTCACCCGACAGCTCGAGGTCCGCGCTGCACTCGTCGATCTTCATGACCTTGTCGTTGCCGTGGTTCTCGCCGTAGGGCGGATCGTAGTTGCGATTAGTGATCGCCACCGAGTCGCCGTACGGCTCGACGCGTACGAAGACATCGATCCAGCGATCCTCGCAATCGCGATCGTCGTCAGCCTCCTTGTTCTTCCACTTCGCCTTCGGATCGACGCCGAGCTTGTAGATGCCGCTTGCCACGCATGCCGGGCCTTTGACAGCCGCGCCATCGTGCACGCCTGTGACGGTGGTGGACTTCTCTTTCTCGTCGATCGCCTTCGTGCGAGCGAGCGTCCCGGTCACGGCGTGCGTCGTCGGATCGACAGCGAGCGCCAGCGTCGCGTCGCCGACCGCGGAGCTCTTCGCCGAGACGAGGAGCGAGCAGGCGGCGGTGTCGAGCTTCACGTCGAGTGGGCCGGGCGCGAGCGCGAGGACCTCGGCGGGCTCGTCGAGCGTTGCTTTGTCGCCGGTCACCGTGAAGCGGAACCACCAGCCCTTCGAGCCGTTCGACGTGAAGCGCAGCCGATAGCCTCCCGCGAGATCGCACGCCGGTGCAGCAGGAGCTGCACTGCCCGCGGTGCTGCCCGAGTCTGCCGAGCCCGCGGCTGGAGCACTACCGCTCGCCGAGCCGGTCCCCGATGCGTTGTCCTTCTTGCCACAGCCCGCGAGCGCGAGCCCCACGACGATCCACGCTGACTTCATCCCTTGCCCTCTTGCTGGAAGTTTGCGGCCTCTTACTGGAGGTTTGCGACGCACTTCATGAAGCGCTCGTCCTCGGTAACGAGGCCTTGCACCTGCTCCTCGGTGAACGTCCCGCCGCTCACATTGCCACCTTCGCCGATCGCGGTGGTGAGAGCGTTCCACTCCTTCATCAGCGGCTCGACGCACGCGCGATCGGTGCACGCGCATGCGTTGGCGGACAGCGCACGTACCTTCGAGAGCAGCTCGCTGGCGGGCGTGGGCTCCTTGGCCTGCTTGCAGCTCGCGAGGAGTGCCACGATCGCGAGCGTGCGAATCATCGGGCGACCGTCGCGCTCGACTCGTCGACCTTGACGAGGTTCTTCTTGGTGGCCGCGCCGAGGCGCTTCTCGAGCAGCGCGATGATCTCGTTGCACGTGAGCTGGATGTTGCCGGCGCCGAGCGTGATCACGAGGTCGCCGGGCTTTGCGTGCTGATCGAGCCACGCGGCGACGTCCTCGCGCTTCGGCACGTAGGAGATGTCGCGATGGCCGGCATCGCGCGCGATGCGTACGACGACCTCGGAGCTGACGCCCTCGATCGGCTTCTCGCCCGCGGCGGCGATGTCGCAGACAACGACCTTGTCCGCGTCGTGAAATGCGCGAGAGAACTCGCTCAGCTGATCGCGCGTGCGCGTGTAGCGGTGCGGCTGGAACGCCGCGATGATGCGACGCCCGGGGAACGAGACGCGCGCGCCGTCGAGCGTGGCCTTCACCTCTGCGGGGTGGTGACCGAAATCGTCGACGATGGTGACGCCACCGACCTCACCGCGCACCGTGAAGCGACGCGCGACGCCCTCGAACTGCGAGAGCGCCTTCACGTAGGTCTCGAACGGGATACCCATGAAGTCGGCGATCGCGAGCACGCCGAGCGAGTTGAGCACGTTGTGTGCGCCGGGCATGGGCAGCGTGACCTCGCCGAGCTCGGTGGCGTGCTTCCACGCGACGAACTTGGTGCACAGCCCCTCGGGGCGAACATTGCGCGCGCGGTACGTCGCCTGCGACGTGATGCCGAACGTGGTGAACCGCTTGGTCAGGTTCGGCAGGATCTCGCGCACGCCCGCGTTGTCCATGCACAGCGCGCTGACCCCGTAGAACGGAACGCGATTGCAGAAGTCGGTGAACGCCTTCTTCACGTTGTCGTACGTGCCGTAGTGATCGAGGTGCTCGGGATCCACGTTGGTCACGATCGCCACCGTGGGGGACAGCGTGAGGAACGAGCCGTCGCTCTCGTCCGCTTCGGCGACGAGGTAGTCGCTCTTCCCCCAGCGCGCGTTAGCCAGGCCGAGCGAGTTCACGCGCCCGCCGATGACCGCCGTCGGATCGTAGCCGCCGGCCATCAGCACCGTGTGCATCATCGTCGTCGAGGTGGTCTTGCCGTGCGCCCCCGCGACGGCGATCGCGTACTTCATGCGCATCAGCTCGCCGAGCATCTCCGCGCGCGGGATGACCGGAATCTGGCGCGCGCGCGCGGCCTCGACCTCGGGGTTGTATCCCTTGATCGCGTTCGACACGACGACGACATCCGCTTCGCCGAGGTTGTCCGCACGATGCCCGCGCGCGATGGTGCAGCCGATGCGCGCGAGGTGGCGCGTGATGTCGGTGTCGTTGTTGTCGGACCCCGACACGCGATAGCCCATGTTCGCCAGCACCTCGGCGATGCCGCACATGCCCATGCCGCCGATGCCGACGAAGTGGATCTTTGTATCTTGCTTGCGAAACATGGGTCGGCGCTTTCTACCAGATAAACGCCGCCGTTTGATGTGAGATTCCCCGTCGAAGAGCCCTGTCCTTACGGTGCCTTCGACGGCGGCGCCTCCGCGGCGATCTTCACCAGCTCCGAGCGCGGCGACGCACGGCCGAATTGATCGACCCAGAACACCTTCACCTTCTGCCCCAGCCGGGGCTCGATGGTCCCCGGCGCGAGGAGCGTGCACTCCTTCTTCTCGAACGCGACCAGCGGCGTTCGCGGATCGATCATCGCGAACGTCATCGGATCGCCCTCCTCGTTCGCGAGCACGATCGCGACCGCCGTGCGCGGCGGCGCTCCGACCAGCTCGACCGTCACCTTCGTCGAGGTCGCCTTGCCGGTCGGCGTGCTCATCACGACCGCGCGCACGTCCGGCTCGTCGAGGAGCGGCTCGTCGTTGTCGATCGCGTCCAGCTCCGCGACGCGCTTGTCACCGTCGACGAGCACGCCCGCGGGCACGCCATCGGGCAAGCGCACGACGACGAGGCCCGGCGCGATCATCTTCACCTTCGGCGCGATCACACGCTTGTTGGCGAGCTTGAACTTCCACTTCTTGTTGACGAGCGGCGTCTCGTAGGCGGACCCCTTCGTGGGACTCGCGTAGAAGTGCACGAGCACTCCACCGCGCGCGGCTCTCTCGAAGACCTTGGGCGCGATGATGAGCTCGTCGCAGGCCTCGGCGCTCTCGGGCGCTGCAAGAGCTGCGAGCGCGAGCCCGAGCCCGAGCGCACGGACGACGAATCCAGCGACGAAGCGACGCATCACGGTTAGAACGTAGCGCGCAATCGGGCATTCAGCGGGCGCAACCAGGTGCCCCGATGGGCTGACCGTTGCGCGTGCACGGCGAAGCGCGCGCCTTGGTGGAAAAGCGCGAGCCTCGCGATGTAGAACGAGCCATGCTGCATACGTTCGCAGGCAAGCGTGTCGCCGTCGTGATGGGAGGGCTCAGCGCCGAGCGCGAGGTCTCTCTGAACACCGGCGCCGCCGTGCTCGCGGCGCTGCAGTCCAGAGGTTGGGATGCTGTCGGCATCGACTGGCGAGAGGGCACGTCGCTGCCGCGGCTCCTCGAAGAAGCGGGCGCGCAGGTCGTGTGGAATGCGCTGCACGGAACGTTTGGCGAGGACGGCGCGGTTCAAGGGCTGTGCTCGTGCATGCGGATCCCGTGCACGGGCTCGGGTGTGCTCGCGAGCGCCCTCGCGATGGACAAGGTCGTCTCGAAGCGAATCTTCGAGAGCAACGGTGTGCCCACACCGCGCTGGCAGTTGTTGCCGCACGAAGCGGGCAACGGAGCGAACAACGGAGCGAACAACGGAGCGAACACCGATGCGCCGATCACGCTCGCGTATCCAGTCGTCGTGAAGCCGGCGAACGAGGGGAGCTCGGTGGGCGTGTCGATCGTCGAGAGTGCGGACGAGCTCTCCGCTGCACTCGCGCTCGCGCGTTCGTTTCACGGGCCGGTGATCGTCGAGGATTACATCGCGGGCACCGAGGTGTTCGTCGGCATCTTGAACGGTCGCGTGCTCGGCTCGGTCGAGGTGCGGCCCGCCACGAAGTTCTACGACTACGAGGCGAAGTACAAACGCAACGACACGCAGTACCTCATTCCCCCCGAGCTGCCGGCGTCGGTCTTGGAGCGCGCGCAGGACCTGGCGCTCGCCGCGTACAACGCGCTCGGTTGCAGCGGGCACGCGCGGCCCGACGTGCGCATCACGCGCGCGGGAGAGCCGTTCGTGCTCGAAGTGAACACGCTGCCCGGGATGACAGCGACGTCCCTCTTGCCGAAGATCGCGAAGTCGATCGGCATGGACTACGCGACGCTGTGCGAAGAGATCCTCGAGAGCTCGTCGATGATCTGAGCGGCTACTTCTTGCAGGTCATCTCGTAGACCTTCGTCCACGACTTGCCCTTGTCGCTCGACATCTCGCCCCACACCTTGAGGCCGGCTTTGGGGTCGGACGGATCGGTGTGATCGCGGAACTGGCCCGCGCCCATCGGTCCGAGCGTGTCGAGGTTGAACACCATCGGTTGGCCGAGCGGCGAGGCGTCGGCGGTGCCGACCATCTGGCCGCCCCAGTTGTCGAGGCCCACGCGGCGCCACTTCCGCGACGCGGCGTCGAAGGTGGTGAACGTCGTCATCCTGAGAACGCCCAGCTTCATGCCCTTCACTTCGAGCGACTCCGAGATCCACCACTTGTCGAGATCGGCCTTCGCCTTGTTGATGGCGGTGATCGGCGACTTGGATCCATCGCGCTCGAACGACTCGCCTTTGCACTTCCACGTGCCGGTCGCGAGCTTGGCCATCTCGAGGAGCTCCGTCGGGACGGTGGGCATCGTCGCAGGCGGAGCTGCCTTCTCCTTCGGCGGAGCGACAACCGGAGTCGCGAGCGCGGTGGAACACGTGAACAACAGGAGGACGATCTGGGAGTTGGCCTTCATCTCGAGTCTCCTGGCGAACCTGGGCGCACTATACTTCCGTGAAACCGCTCACCGACGAGCGAGTCTCAATAGACGTGACCTTTCGATCGCGATTCACGAGCGTCCTGCTTGCCTCGGTGGCAGCCTGTGGCGGAACGCCCCAAGCTCCGGTGCAACCGAGTACGCCAGGGACAACCATCGGAACAACCGACGCGAGCGTCGTGCAGCCGCTCGAGGATCTCGAGCACGGGCCGCGAGCGCCGCTGCTCTCGATCGATTGGGCGAACACGCCGATGGTCAGCGACGCGGATCTCGCAGCGGTGTGGAAGCGCATCGCCCCGACGGGCGACGATTGGCGCGCGAAGCTCGAGGAGATTCCCGTCGCGCAAGGACGGCTGCTCGGATCGTGGTTGCTCGCGCAGGGGAACTTCACGTGCATGAAGCCGGCGGCGAAGGCGGATTGCGCTCCGCTGGTGCTCGATGTCGAGCCGCCCGCGGCGAGCGCCGACATGAACGACCCGTGCTTGCGGCGCATGCTCGCGATGTGGGCGCTCGGTCAGCTCGAGGATGACGATGTCGCCGGCGTGATGGATTCGCTGCGCGCGATCGTGACGATCCCGCCGCCGGAGTCCGAGCTCGTCGCGAGTGCGATCGAGGTGGTCCCCGAGAAGGAGCAGGCGTGGCGGCTCGAGCTGATCGATCTCGCGTATCGCGCGGGGCAGCGCGACGTGGCGAACGGACAGCTCGGCGAGCTCGATCAAGCGCACGTGATCTCCGCGGCGACCACGTTCCACATCGATGGCGCGCTCGAGATCCTGTCAGCGCACGGGCATCGCGCGGTGTACGTTCAAGCGATCGCCGACGAGAAGATGCACGCGAAGGCGCGCACGGAAGCGATCGACGAGCTCGTCTCCGCCGATGCCACGCTCGCGAACGACACGAAGCAAGCGCTCGTCGCCGCCGCGAAGTCCAAGGACTGCGTCGTCGCCGCACACGCTGCACGCGCGCTCGCGCAGCACGGCGACAAGCGCTTCGTGCCCACGCGACCGCGCACCACATCATCTACCGTGATGATGCGATCGCTCTGCGTACTCGCCGCGTACGAGCGCCTGCAGGGCAACGACGAGCCCTCGCTCCTCGCGCAGTACGTGCCGCCCAAAGGGCTCGAGCGCGTGACGATCGCGTACGACCCGCTCGCCGAGGTCGATACCGACGGCGACGGCGATCCACGCACGGTGCGCGAGGTGATCCTCGTGCCGCGCGACGAGGTCGTGGTCCCCGAGGTCGACGACATGTCGCGCGCGTTCAAGCGGTGCGAGAAGACCGCGTGTGTCTCGCACGATCGCGACTATCGATTTGGCTTCAAGACCAGCAAAGGACAGCTCTATCTCGCGACGCTCGAGATCGCCGAGCGCCCGCCGTGTCCCTCGAACTGACCAGATCGGCGAGCGCCCCTCGAACGGACGCAGACTGACTAGTCTTCGTCGTCTTCGATCAGCACGAAGTCATCGTCGTCTTCGGGCTTCTTCTTCTTCTCGACGACGTCCGAGTCCACGTCCGAATCGTCGGTCTCCGAGGCGCGCGACTTCTTCTTCGTGTTCTTCTTGGCGGCGGCCTTCTTGGTCGCCTTCTTGGGCGCTGCGGCCTTCTTGGGCGCCGCTTTGGCCGACTTCGTCTTGGGCTTGAACGCCTGCGCGTCCGCGGGCGCGCTGGTCGACACCACGAACAGCGATACGAACAACGCGGCCAGCCAGCGAGTCATCGCTTCCGATGGTGCCACAGCCAGGGCCGAGATCCAGCGCCGAGATACACGCCTGTTCAGGTCGGATGATCTGAGCTTGGCCTGTCGAAAGATCAAAAGATCTCCGTAGCCTCCAAAAAATTGCCCACCCCCTCCGTGCGTGCGTATTTCCCAATCATGGATCGATCCCGACGCGGGGGAACGAGCGGCCGAGCAGTGGGCCGCGCCAAGTCGGAGCCGACGGTTCCGGCGGCCTCGCGGCTGACCGTGCGCTCGCGCTCCAAGAATCGTCGCCGGCCCGGCTCGCTGTGGTCGCGCATGCCCAAGCCGCGCGTTGTCGCGGACGCGTGCGGACGTGCGGTGCGTCGAGCGCTGCCGGCGGTCGCGGCCACGGCGGCGATCGCGACGGTCGGCACCGGCGTGTGGTTTGGCTATCGCTTCCTCAGGACCAGCGAGCGCTTCGCGATCGCCGAGATTCGCATCGAGGGCGAGCACCACCTCACCGAGGATCAGATTCGCGCCGCGTTGCCCGTGAAGCTCGGCGACAACGTCTTCGCGACGAACCTCGACGCGGTCACCAGCAAGCTCCGCACGACGCCGTGGATCGCGAGCGCCTCCGCGCGCCGCGTCTTGCCCGACACACTCGTCATCGACGTTCGCGAGCACGCGCCCGCTGCCGTCGTCGATCTGGGCGGCCTCTACCTCGTCGATCCGACGGGGCACCCGTTCAAGCGCGCACAGCTCGATCACGGTGATGGCGATGGCCTCCCCGTCGTCACGGGCATCTCGCGCGCGAGCTACGATGCGGATCCCGCCGGCACCTCGCAGGTGATCACCACGGCACTCGCGGCGCTCGCGGCGTGGACCGCGGATCGTTCACGCCCCGCGATCGGCGAGATCTACATCGACGCTCATCGTGCGCTCACGCTGCGCACCTACGATCACGCGACGGCGATCCAGCTCGGCCCGATGTCGGGTCCCGGCTCCCTGCCGCAGATCGCGGCGCGCATGGCGACATTCGACGCCGTGTGGGCCGACCTCTCCGACTCCGAGCGTGAACGCACGAGCGCACTCCACCTCGACGCCCGCACCGACCAGGTGACGGTAGCGATGCACGAACCCAAGAAGGACTGAAAAGCACTCCATGGCGAAGACCAAGAGCAGCGAGATCATCGTCGGCCTCGACATCGGCACCACCAAGATCGCATGCATCGTGGGCGAGGTCACCGAGGACGGTGTGGACATCATCGGTATCGGAACCGCGCCGTCGAAGGGCATGCGCCGGGGCAACGTGGTCAACATCGACGCGACCGTGTCGTCGATCCGCCAGGCGGTGGACGAGGCCGAGAACATGGCGGGCTGCGAGATCAGCTCGGTGTACGCCGCGATCTCGGGACCCAACGTTCGCGGGCTCAACTCGCACGGCATCGTCGCCGTGAAGAACAAAGAGGTCAGCGACGCCGACGTGTCTCGCGTGATCGAAGCGGCGAAGGCCGTGGCGATCCCCATGGACCGCGAGGTGCTTCACGTGCTGCCGCAGCAGTACATCGTCGACGATCAGGACGGCATTCGCGATCCGCTCGGCATGGCCGGCGTTCGCCTCGAAGCCAAGGTCCATATCGTGACCACGCTCGTCGCGTCCGCGCAGAACGTCATCCGCTGCGCGAACCGCTGCAACCTCCAGGTCGCCGACATCGTGCTCGAGTCGCTCGCTGCATCGCAGGCGGTCCTCGAGGACGACGAGAAGGAGCTCGGCGTCGCGCTCGTCGATATCGGCGGCGGCACGTGCGACATCATGGTGTACGCGGACGGCGCGATCGTGCACACGTCGGTGATCGAGCTCGGGGGCGAGCGCGTCACCAACGACATCGCGACGCTGCTCCGCACGCCTCTCGAGTCGGCCGAGAAGCTGAAGCGCAAGTACGGCTGCGCGTGGTCCGAGCTCGTCGAGAGCGGCGAGATGATGGAGGTCCCCTCGACGGGTGGCCGCGGTCCGCGCCGCCTCGCGCGCAACGAGCTCGTGCAGGTGATCGAGCCGCGCGTCGAGGAGATCTTCGAGTACGTGAAGAAGGATCTCGTGCGCTCGGGCTACTTCGACTCGCTCGCCGCGGGCGTCGTGCTCACCGGCGGCGCGACCGTCATGGAGGGCACCGCCGAGATCGCCGAGCAGGTGCTGAAGCTCCCAACGCGCCGTGGCGCTCCGACGAAGATCGGTGGCCTCGTCGACGTGGTGCGCTCGCCGAGCTACTCGACGGGCGTGGGCCTCGTCATGTTCGGCGCCGAGCAGGGACGCCTGCCGCAGGTGCAGACGCGCAGCGACGATCGTCCCGGCATGTTCAAGCGGGCGTGGTCGCGTCTCGCCGAGATGTTCTGATCGCGAGTTGCGAGACGCAGCGCGCCTCATGGGTAGCCTCAGGGGCAGCCTCAGGGGCAGCCTCAGAGACAGCCTCAGGGGCAGGTCGGAATCGCGCGCTCGCCGGTCTTGGCGAACGTCGTGCGATCCACGAAGAACACGCCAGCCGGGCGTGCATGCGCGACGACGAGTCGCTCGCCGATGCGCGTGATCTGGAGATCGCCCACCGGAGAGGGCCGGCCCGGAGCGGTCGCGTGTCCTCCCTCGTGCATCCTGTCGACGCCGATCCAGCGGATCTCTTTGTCGCGCCACACCGCGATCAACTCGTCGTCGAGGACCTTGTACGTGCTTTGAAAGTCCTTGGCGATCGCGAAGGACTCGCCGCTCGTGGCGACGAGCCACGCGCGGCACTCCGAGTCTGACATCGGCGCGTCGATGTGGTTCGCGTCGAAGCACTCCGTCAGGAGCGCGCGCTTGTTGCCGACCCACCGCGCGCTCGCGGTGCGAGGCAGCTCGAACGCGAGGGGATCGTCCGGGGCGAGCGTAGCGAGAGCGAGCGTGCCGATCCGCTTGTTCGTTCGCAGATCGAAGAACACGAGCTGCTTGTCCTCGAAGCCACACGCGCGCGTCTGATCGTAGGTGGCCGCGTACGACTTCTTCACCGTGGCGTCCGGGTCTTCCTCGATGTCGACGCGTGGCTGCTTCAGCTCGCGCTCGCCGAGCCGAGCGGCCTCGGCATCGTCGAACGTGCGCGTGCCGAGGATCTCACCCTCCTCGTCGAGCACCAGGCAGTGGGTGACCGCTCCCTTCGAGTTGTCGCCGTTGCCGTAGCAGACCGTCATGCGGGGGCCGTCCGCGCGCACGTAGGCGACGTTTGCCTCGGCGAGGCTCGGCGGCAGACATGGCTTGGTCAGATCGAGGCGCGCGTCGGGCGCCGCATCCGCAGGAGGTTTCGGCGGAGGTGGTGACGGTGGCTGCTCGGACTTCGAGGAGCAAGCCGTCGCCGATAGCGCAAGCGCGAGCGCGAGTTTCACGTGGGAAAAATGCTCCGCTGCGTCCGGATCGCAACAAAACTTCGGCGCTCGAGATCAAAAAGTTGCCCGTAGATCCCCTGCACTTTCATATGGGGTCACAGAACGCGCTGACACCCAAGGGGGAACTCAGACATGGCACTCATCGAATTCGACGACGTCTCGCACGCAAAGATTCTCGTCATTGGCGTCGGTGGTGGCGGCGGTAACGCTGTCAACACGATGATCAGCGGCAACCTCGACGGCGTCGAGTTCGTCGTCGCGAACACGGACATGCAGGCGCTCGAGGCCAACATGGCCCCCCACAAGATCCAGCTCGGCAACGCGCTGACGAAGGGCCTCGGCGCAGGTGCGAACCCCGACGTCGGTCGTCGCAGCGCGGAAGAGTCGATGCAGCAGATCGCCGATCTGATCTCGGGCGCCGACATGGTGTTCGTGACGGCCGGCATGGGCGGCGGCACGGGCACGGGCGCGGCTCCGGTCATCGCGCAGATCGCGCGTGACTGCGGTGCGCTCACCGTCGGTGTCGTGACCAAGCCGTTCGGCTTTGAAGGCAAGAAGCGCTCGCGCCAAGCGGTCGAGGGCATCGATCGCCTCGGCGCCGCGGTCGACACGCTGATCGTGATCCCGAACAACCGCCTCCTCGGCCTCGTCGGTCAGTCGACCTCGATGGTCGAAGCGTTCCGCAAGGCCGACTCGGTCCTGCTGAACGCGGTGCAGGGCATCTCGGACCTGATGACGGTCCCCGGCCTCATCAACGTCGACTTCGCCGACGTGCGCACGATCATGGCGAGCATGGGCCGCGCACTCATGGGCACCGGCATCGGCACGGGCAAGAAGCGCGCGACGGAAGCCGCCGAGATGGCGATCAGCTCGCCGCTCCTCGAGGACGTCAACATCGAAGGCGCGACCGGCATCCTGATCAACATCACGGGTGGCCCGGACCTCACGCTGCACGAGGTGAACGAGGCGTCGTCGCTGATCCAGCAAGCGGCGCACGAAGACGCGAACATCATCTTCGGCTCGGTGATCGATCCGAACCTGTCCGAAGAGGTCCGCATCACCGTCATCGCGACGGGCTTCGATCGCGCGGGCAAGACGCAGATGATCGTCGATCAGAGCTACGCGCCGGCCCAGGCCGCGCCCGCGCAGAAGATGCGCTTGTCGAACACGATCCCGCCGGCGTCGCAGATCCAGCTGCCGTACGACGTCTCGTCGCAGACGACGAAGGAGTACCCGGCGCCTGTCCTCACGCCGCGCTCGTCGATGACGCGCATGCCGGCGCAGGTCGTCGACGATCCGGAGATCGACGTCACGTGGGCGTCGGACGGTGAGGTCAGCGAGGTCGAGCGCGCGCTCTCCGAGCTCGCCGAGTCGATCCCGCAAGGCGAGCCGTCGCAGCGCATGGCAGCGGGCTCGGGACCGAACACGCCGATCGACGGCACGCCGCTCGTGCAGCCGACCGAGCGCAAGCGCGCGCAGTCGCGGCCGAGCATGAAGACGGTGCTGTCGGGCGAGATCGACACCGAGAACGAGCTCGACGTGCCGACGTTCATTCGTCGCCACTCGACGCACGGCTGATCTCACGCAGTCCTTAGCTTACGACCCTCCCTGAACGGCTCGCGTGGTGCGGGCCGTTCGACGTTTTCGGGTAGTGTTTCGCCCATGCGTACACTCCTGCTGTCTCTTGCAGTCCTCGCATCGAGCTCGATCGCGATCGCGCAACCGGCCGCCCCGAAGCCCGCGAAGACCGAGGTCACGTGGTACGGACACGCGGCGTTCTCGATCAAGACGCCCAGCGGCAAGACGATCCTCGTCGATCCGTGGATCACGAACCCGTCGAACCCGAACGGCAAGACCGATGTCGGCGCGGTCGGCGGCGATCTGATCCTCGTCACGCACGGACACACCGATCACGTCGGTGACGCTGCGGCGATCGCGAAGCGCACGAAGGGCAAGCTCGTCGCGACGTTCGATCTCGGCAACGCGCTCACCGGCGCAGGCTTCCCGAAGGATCAGTACGGCATGGACACGGGCGGCAACTTCGGCGGCACCATCACGGCGCTCGATGGCGAAGTCTCCGTCACGTTCGTTCCGGCGGTGCACAGCTCGAACCTCGACGGCGGCAAGGCCGGCGGAAACCCGGGCGGCTTTGTCATCGCGATCAAAGGCGGCCCGACGCTCTATCACACGGGCGACACCGACGTGTTCACGGACATGTCGCTGATCGGAAAGTTCGCCAAGGTCGATCTCATGCTCGCGTGCATCGGCGGGCACTTCACGATGGATCCGGTCCGCGCCGCCGAGGCTGCCCGCCTCGTGAAGCCCAAGTCGATCGCGGGCATGCACTACGGCACGTTCCCTCCGCTCAAGGGCACCCCGGCCGAGCTCGGTGCGGCGCTCAAGAAAGCGGCGCCCGGCGTGAAGCAAGTGACGCTCGAGATCGGGAAGTCCATCCAGCTGTAAGCGGGCACGAGACGGGGGCGTTGTGGTAACGAAAGCCATGCGTACCGTCTTCGCCAGCTTCTTCGTGTCCGTGCTCGTCGCCGCTGCGTGCGGTGGCGGATCGTCCAAGGGTCCCGCTACGGTCGACCCGTCGGGTGCCAACGACGTCGCAGCCGAAACGTGCTGCTGCAAGTCCAACCCGCTGACGAGCGAGGACGGCCGCGCGGTGTACGAGAACGGAAACCGCATGGAGTGCTCGTCCAAGCAGGGCGAGTGCGTCGACGAAGTGCAGTGTCAGGCGACTCCGCAGCCGGAGTAGCCGAGCGTCACCACATCATGCCGAACGTCGACTGGAACAGCATCGAGCGGTCGATGTAGCGCTCCTGAGGCGTCATTGGGGTCGCCGCGCACGAGACGCCTGTCGTTCGACACACGGCCACCGGCGGCTCGTCGTGCGGCGCTCCGGCGAAGCGCCAGCCGAGCGACCAACCGATGCGCTTGGGAAAGCCGATCGGCTCCTGCAGGCGATGATCGATCTCGATCCCCACGCCGCCTTGAAGCTCGACGCGCTTCGAGTCCGGCGGCACGTCGCGCGGAGCTTCTCGATCCGTGGGCTCGGCCCATCGGTTCCACGCGACGCCCGCGCCACCCTCGATGAAGACGGCGAACATCGAGTTGCCACCGACGATGTTCGAGCCGAGTCGCACGACATCGAAGCGACCGATCGCGGCGAGACGATGACCATCGCCGAGGCGCGTGTCCGACGGTCCGCGCTCTTGAAACTGCAGATACGTGTACTCGCTCGTCACGGCGAAGCGACCGAAGCGATGACCGATGCCGGCCGAGAGTCCGAGCGCCGTGACACCGATGCGCTCGTTCTGGACAAGTCCGACGACGGTGCCCACTCGCGCGACGGGACCGACGGTCTTGTGCGGCGCGTAAGGACTCTCGACCCAATCGTACGAGTGGGCCGGGTCGGCCCATGCGACACCGGTTCCTGTGAATCCAAGGCACACGATTGCTAGCCACATGCGGCGGACGAGGCGCATGAGACGCGCTCGATTGCAGATCACGTACCCGCGATCGACTCTTCGAGTGCGCGTGTCATCACGTCGATCGGCGCGGGGCGACCCGTCCAGATCGTGAACGCGCGCGCGCCTTGGTGCACGAGCATGCCGCGCCCGTCGAGGATCGCGAGTCCGCGTGCCTTTGCGCGCTCGAGCAAGAGCGGCGTGCGGTGATACACGAGCGTCGCGACCCACGCGTGCGGTGCGAGTGCGTCGAGCGGGAGCTGATCGACAAACGAGGTCTCCTCGTCGGACGGCGAGAGTCCAACGGGAGTCGTATCGATGACGAGATCCGCGCGCGCGAACGCATCGCGAAGATTCTCGTCGGTCCACGGCCACGCGAGCGCCCAATCCACGGAGCGCCGCGCCACCACCTCGACCGCGCGACCACCGCGAAGGCCATACGCGACAGCGCGCGCCGCACCGCCGGCCCCGAGGATCACCGCACGCTTCCCCGTGAGCGAGTATCCGGCGGCGACAAGCGAGTCCGAGAAGCCGCCCTCGTCGGTGTTGTAGCCGACCACGCGATCGTGCTCGAACGCGAGGCAGTTCACCGCACCGATCACCTTGGCTCCGACAGACAGCTCGTCGCACAGCGACGCCACGGCCACCTTGTGCGGCACGGTCACGCTCGCACCGAACGCGCGCATCGCACGAAGCGCCGCGAACGTCGACGGCAAGTCCGCGGGCGCCACGCCCATCGGCACGAGCACCGCATCGAGCCCCGCTGCCGCGAACGCCGCGTTCAGCATCTGCGGACTACGCGAATGCTCGACGGGCCATCCGAGCACCGCTGCGACACGTGTAGCTCCCGTGATCCTCATCGCTCAGGGTTGCACCGCGAGCTCGGCGCCATCGCGGCGCGCGGCCTCGAGCGCGCGCTGCGCATCGCGGATCAACTTGTTGAAGCTGAGCTGCTGCCCGGCGTGCGCGCCGGCGATCGCACCGACGAGCTTTGGTTGGAACTCGCCACCCGCCGCGACCACCGGGGCGATCGCTCCGACGGAGCCGATGATCCGCCGCGCGACCTCCGTCGCTCCGCGCAGATCCGTGTACGGCAGGAGCACCAAGAAGCGATCCTGATCGAGCTCGGTCGCCATGTCGATGTCGCGGATCGAGTGCAGCAGCGCGTTGCCCGCGCGCGCTCGCAAGATGCCCTTGATGCCCGCCGGCGGGGGTTGCGTCGATTCGATGTCGAGCGCGAACAAGCCGAGCGACAGCGGATAGTGGTAGCGACGCACGCGCTTCAGCTCGAGCTCGAGTGCGCGCTGGAACGCATCGAAGCCGAGGAGGCCACCGACCTCGTCCGGCTCCGCTTCACTGCCGAGCCGCAGCAGCAGATCCTCCTCGCGCCCCTGCTGCGCCGCCATCAGGTCTCGACGATGCTCGAGGATTCGCGCCGCCGCGAGCAACACGGGCCCGAGTCGATTCGCGTCGTGCGGACGAATCGCCACGAGATCCGCGCCGACGGAGTTCGCGAGACGCGTCGCCTCGCTCGCCGTGCCGGAGCACGACGCGATCACGATCGGTCCCCACGGTGCCATGCTGAGCGCTGCCTTGATCAGCACCTCGCCACCCGGAACTCCGACGAGAACCGCGTCGATGTGCCCGTCGGTCATCGCGATGCCGATGCGCTCGAGTCCCTCGCGCTCGCTCGTGCCCACGGTGATCGCGTGACCCGCGGCGATCACCGCATCCATCGCCGCGTTGACGTGCGCTGCATGCTCGTACACGGCGAGCTGCAGGACGGGCATGTCCGTCCGCTCGAAGTCCTCGTCCGCCATGCTCGGCGCGCGCTCGGCGAGCTGCATCGTCCGCACGGGCGCGATCGCCGGACCGAAGTCTCCGTCCTCGTCGATCTCGGGCAGCGGTAGCGCCCCCGACTCGTTGCCCACGTCGATCGCGACGTCGATGGATCCGTTCGAGTCGCGGAGAGCTCGCTCGAGCGCGCTGTTCGCGCGCGGCGCTTGCACCGCGAGTCGACTGCTCGCGTCGTTGTCGAGCGCGAGCGACGAGTAGTCGAACTCGCTCTCGGCGCGACGGATCGCGGGCAGCTCGCTCTCCGAGAGGGACAACGCGCCCATCGGCGCACCGCTCGCGGTTGGCGGTGTCGCGCTCGACGCGGCACTGGTCGCGCCCGGCCGTAGCGCACCGGTCGCGCTCGGCCGTAGCGCACCGGTCGCGCTCGGCGGTATCGCACTGGCTGGCGCGCCCTTCGTCGCGCGTTGCGGTGCGTGCTTGGCTGTCGCGCTCGACGCGCTCGGCGTTGCGGTCGGCGGCGCGCTCGTCGTCGCTGTCTGCGGTGCATGCTTGGCGGCCGCACGATCGCTCTTCGCCGACTTCGCCGACGCA
>JAEYYV010000338.1 GCA_023428295.1 Pseudomonadota bacterium | reverse complement strand
GAGCCACCGCGCTCGGAGCGGTTCGCCGACGCGGCATCGTCGCGGGCTCGACGCCGTACGAGCCACCATGCGGAGGTGCGAAGCCCGGCGGCCCCATCGTCGCCGGCAGCGCCTGCGGCGCGGACTGCGCGTGCGCGGCCTGCACCTGTGCGTGTCCGGGCGCGACGTAGCCCGGCGGTGGCGCGTACAGTGATGGGTCCGCGCGCTCGGTCGCCATCAATGCTGGATCCGGCTGCACCGACAGCGTTCGCGTCGCGCGGCCGGGAATCGTGATCGGCACCTGCACCTGCGCGGGCATCGCGCCGCTCGTCTGCGCGGCGAAGAAGCCGCTCTTCTCGGCCTCGGCTTCCGCTTCGCGCAGGGCGCGGTGGTACGCGCGTGCTTGCGGAATGGACGCGATGGACAAGACGGTCGTGGCGACCATCGCGATCGCGACGCCGACGAGGATGTCGGCGATCATCGCGACGTCGTCCTCGGGCAACAGGCGCAACAGCGAGCGCAGCGCGTCCCAATCGATCACGAGCAGCACCGTGCCGAACGCGCCGGTGATGAACGCGCTCGCGATCACGCTCGGCATGCCGCCGCGCGACATGAGGCCGCCGAACACGACGCCTGTCATCGCGGCCACCGCCCAGAGGATGGCGAGCGGCATCCCGCCCGACTTGTTCTGGATCACGAGGATGACGCTGATCGTGCCGAGCAGCAGCGCGAACGCGCAGAGCAGCTGCGTGAGCACACCCGCCGGGCGCAACAGAAAGCGCGGCGGTGGCGCGGTCTCCTGCTCGCTTCCAGCCTCGGGCACCGCTGGGGAGCATAGCGCACGGCACGCGCCGTTTATGGGTTCACTCCACGGGAGGTGGAGGCGGCAGCTCCGCCTTCTTGCGCACGCGCAGCGGCACCACGGGCGAGCCGTTCGAGCGGTTCGCGAGTTGGCCGCACGCGGCGTCGATATCGTCGCCCTTGGGCACGCGCAGGTAGGTCGACATACCGAGGCGCTTGCACTCGTTCTGGAACGCTTCGACCTGCGCGGGCGAGGGGCGCGCGTACTCCGCTTCCGGGTGCGGGTTGTACGGGATGATGTTCACCTTGCACTTGAACCCGCGCAGGAGCTTCGCGAGCTGCGCCGCGTCGGCGAGCGAGTCGTTCACGCCGGCGAGCAGCACGTACTCGAACGTGATACGGCGGCGCTGCTCGAGGGGATACGCCTTGAGCGCCGAGAGCAGCTTGTCGATGTTCCACTTGCGATTGATCGGCATGATCTGATCGCGAACGGAATCGTTGGGCGCGTTGAGCGACACCGCGAGGTTCGGGCGCACCGTCTCGTTGCCGAGCTTCTCGAGCTTGGGCACGAGGCCCGACGTGGACACGGTGATGCGGCGCTGCGCGAGCTTCGCGCCCTTGTCGTTGGTGAGGATCTTCAGCGAGCGAACGAGGTTGTCGTAGTTGTGAAGCGGCTCGCCCATCCCCATGTAGACGATGTTCGAGAGGCGCGTGTCGGGCGCGACCTCGGCGAGCAAGCGGCGACCGAGGTAGACCTGGTCGACGATCTCGCCCGCGTCGAGGTTGCGCTTGAGCCCGAGCTTGGCGGTCGCGCAGAACTGACAATCGACCGCGCAGCCGACCTGCGACGAGATGCATTGCGTGACGTGCTCGCCCATCGGGATGAGCACGCTCTCGATGGAGCTGCCGTCGCGCGTGACGAGGCGCAGCTTGCGCGTCCCGTCGCGCGAGGTCTGCACTTCGGCGACGGTGAGCGACCCGATCGTCGCCTTGGCTGCGAATTGCTCGCGCGTGTCGGCCGACAGGTTGGTCATCTCGGCGAACGTGCGCGCGCCTTTGTCGTGCACCCAGCGCCACACTTGCTCGCCGCGAAAGCGCGGCCAGCCCTGCGCGACCGCGAAGGCCTCCGCGTCGTCGAGGGTCATCGCCCGGAGGTCGGGCAGCGTGTCAGGAGCGACGGCCATGGGGCCGCACTACGTACCATCCGGACTCACTTCACGGTAATCGTTAGTTTCGTGGTGAAAGCCTCAGCGATCTTCAGGCCTTTGATCGCAGGCTCCACGATGCCGCGCACGCAGGCGTCGGCGGTGGCCTCGGGCGAGCCTGCCGGCAGGCCCAACGGCGCCTCGAACTTGAGGACAAAGCGAACCGGGTCATCCTCGTACTCGCCCCGCTGGAACGCACCCTTGAAGCCGATCGTGGCGGAGAGGGCCTCTTTCTTGGACGCCTCGTTGTACTGACTCCAGCAAGCGATCAGCGCGGACTTGAGATCCGGCTCGGCGAACAGGGCCTCGATGATCGGCGTGGTCTTGGTGGGCGCGGGGCTCAGCGATGCAGTGACCACGAGCTTGTCGGTGGTGGGCTTCACCGGGCCCTTGAGATACGCGTCGGCGAGCTTGGGCCCACCGATGAGCAGCGGATCGAGGCCGACCTCGCCGAGCAGCGCGAGCGAGCTCATCGCACGCGCGCGCATGGAGCTCGCCGGCGGGACAGCGAGCACGCAGCGGTGCAAGACACGCGCGCCGAGCTCGGCGTTCTCCTTGTTGCTACGCCCCGCCGCGAGCGCAGCGCCGTACTCGCAATCGAGCGCGGGCGGCACGGGGATCTTCTCCGCGTCGTAGTGCGTGAGCGCGGTGGCGTAGGCATCGACCGCGTCCGCCGCCTTGTTGTTGGCGAGCGCGTTGCGTCCGACCGCCGCGTAGTAGTCGCCGACGGCCGAGCGCGCCGGGCGCTGGCACACTTGATCGAAGCAGCGCAGATCGTCCGCGCAGTGCGCGCTCGTTCCGCAGCTCTCGAACTCTTTCGATTTCTGCTCCGCGCGAACACCGCCGGTGGGCGGGTCCGACGCGGTTGCCTTCGAATCACAACCGACGACGAGCACGAGCAGCGCGAGCGTGGATCGAAGTGCCATCGCGGGAACGATATCAGATCGCCTATGCGCGCATCAGCGCGTCAGCTCCTTCAGGTGATCGCGGAAGTAATCGATCGTGCGCGCGAGGCCCTCGTCGAGAACGATCGTGGGGCTCCACCCGAGGTGCTCCACCGCGCGCGAGATGTCGGGCTTGCGCCGCACCGGATCGTCGACCGGCAGCGGCTCGTACGAGATCGTCGACGAGGAGCCGGTCAGCGCCTTGATGCGCTCGGCGAGCTCGCCGATGGTTGCCTCGCTCGGATTGCCGAGGTTGCACGGCACGTCGAGCGGCGAGCCCATGAGGCGCAGGAACGCCTCGATCAAGTCGTCGACGTAGCAGAACGAGCGCGTCTGGGATCCGCTGCCGAACAGCGTGATCGACTCACCGCGCAGGCACTGCACGATGAAGTTCGACACCACGCGCCCGTCGTTGGGATGCATGCGCGGACCGTACGTGTTGAAGATGCGCGCGATGCGAACACCCACGTCGTACTGCTGCGCGTAGGACGCCGCGAGCGCCTCGGCGCATCGCTTGCCCTCGTCGTAGCAAGCGCGTGGACCGATCGGGTTCACGTTGCCCCAGTAGCCCTCGACCTGCGGGTGCACGAGCGGATCGCCGTACACCTCGCTCGTCGACGCGATCAAGATGCGCGCGTGGACCTCGCGCGCGAGCTCGAGCGCGTTGAGCGTTCCCTGGACGCACGTGCGGATCGTGCGCACCGGATTGCGCTGGTAGTGGATCGGCGAGGCCGGACACGCGAGGTGATAGATCTCGTCGCACTCGATGTGCATCGGCTGCGTCACGTCGTGGCGCACGAACTCGAAGCGATGGTTGGGCAACAGCGCGTCGAGGTTGCGACGGCTGCCGGTGAACAGATCGTCGACGCAGATGACCTCGTGACCCTCGCGGATCAACCGCTCGCAGAGATGAGAACCGAGAAAGCCAGCACCACCTGTAACCAAGATCCGTTTGGCCATACGTCTCTCTAATGTCGGCGCAACAGCTCGCCGAGTGTGTCGCGCACCTGCGGATTCGTCTCGATCTCGTGGTGCTGGCGCAGGATGGGAATCACGTCGGCATTGTCCATCTGCGCGAGCGATTGGTACGCGGCTTCGCGCAGGTTGCCACCCTCCTGGCGGAGCACCATGACGAGGAACTCGCCCGCCTCCACCGTCTGGATCTTGCCGATCGATTGCAGCGCGCTGGTGCGCACCCGCGGATCGTTGCTCTCGCGATAGATGCGCGCGAGCGGGTTGAACGCGTGCGGGAAGTGCAAGCCGCTGATCGCCACGAGCGCGGCTTCGCGAACCTGCGCGTCGGCGTCGGCGAGTGCTTTGCGGACGATCACGAAGGACCGCTTGAAGTAGAGGAAGCGCAGCGCGCGAACGGCGGCGCGGCGAATCACCGGGTCCTGCGATCCGAACAGCTTCTCGAGCGGCGAGAGCGCCGCGTACGATTGGAGCTCGCCGAGCAGCTCGGCCACGTGCACCAGCGTCTCGGTCTCTGCATCCTGCTTGCGCGCTTGCGCGTCTGCGAGCGTGAGCAGCACGACGAGCGCGCGGCGGCGAATGCCGTTGGGATAGCGCAGGTCGCCAACGATCGAAGCAGCGACAGCGAACGGATCGCCGTCCATCTCCCACTCGAGGAGATCGACGAACCAGATGTCCGCGTACGCGTGCTGCTGCTTCAGGTAGTCCGGCAAGCCAGGCAGCTCGACGGGCGGCGCGGCGAGGCCCTTGTAGCGCTGCGCGATCGTCGAGAACCGCTTCTTCGCGCGATCGGGAAGCTCGAGACCGGCGAGCCTCTCGAAGCACTCGCGAACCGCGGGATAGTCACCGACGGCAGAGTGCTGTGACGCCGCCGCGAGCAGCGCGTTCTCCGTCATCTGCACCGGTACGCCAGACTCGACGAACTTGTCCGCGCAGCGCATCCACGTGAGCGCGCTCTTGTGCTGGTAGTGGCGATCGTACGGGAGGCCCGCACGCGCAGCGAACGCGGCTGCCTCTTGATACAGCGTGGCCGCGGCATGTAGCTCGCTGCGCTCGAGCGCGAGCTTGATGAAGTCCTCGTAGTACTGCAGGACGTAGAACTTCAGGTTGTCGTCGCGCAGCACGCGGATGCAGTTGACGTAGCCCTCGGCGAGGTTCTCGAACTGCGCGCTCTCCTTGCCGAGCTTGAGCAGGATCTGAAAGCAATCGAACGCGCGCTCGAGCTCGCCCGCTTGCTCGAAGTCATCGGCGACTTGCTCGAGCTTGCGCTGGCTCTCGATCAGCGCGCGGCGAGCTTCGGCGGACTGCGCGTCGAGGCGGACCGCGGCGAGGCCGTAGTTGAAGTGCACGAGCGCCGCCTCGTAGGGGCGTTGACCGAGGCCAGGCGCGTGCACGAGCCCCTTCCATGCGGCGGTGGCTTCGGTGAACTGCTTCGCGCGCTCGAACGCGACAGCGGCGTGCACCGGCAGCTTTGCCTGCTGGTAGAGGTGCGCCGCATCGGTCCACTTCTTGTCGAGCTCGGCGAGGCGAGCACGCAGACCGATGTGCTCTTCGCCCGAGAGCTGCGCGCGCGCCTGATCGAAGTAGTGCAGATACAGATAGACGAACGCGGCCTCGCGCGGCCGGTTCAGGTGGCGATAGATCTCGCCGAGGCGACGCAACCAATCGTCGTACTCGTAGTTGATGACGTGCGTCTGGCCGATGAGCTCGCGGTAGTGACGCTCGGCCTCGACCCAGCGGCCCTGTTGGACGAGCGCCTCCGCTTGATCCGCCGTCGACTCGATGCTGTTGAACGTCCTGCGAGCCACTTAGCCCCTCACCACGTTCATCTTGCGGCTCGTCGCGGGATCCATCGACGGCTGCTCGCCTTGCGACTTCCGCGTGCGGCCCGCATCGCCGATGATGTCGAGGGCGCGGCGCTGGCGCTCGGCGCGATTGGTCAATGCTTCGCCCGTCACGATCTGTTGGCGATCGAGCATCGAGACGAACTCGGGGAGCTGATCGCTCGACGGCAACACGACCACGCCGTAGAGGAACGCCTGCTGCTTGAGCGAGGACATGAGCTCGGGCTCGATGTGACACTGGCCGTGCGTGATCGTGTACAGAACGACACGACGCTTCTGCTCGCGGCGCAAGCGCGTGACCTCCACGTTGAGCTGGCGAAACACCTTGCCGTAGTTGCGGCCACGCTCGCTGCGGAAGCTCAAGAGGTACGGCACCGGCACCTGGCCCGAGCGGCCGATCTTGATGGTCTCGTGCAGGCGCGAATCGAAGAAGCGCACCCAGATCTCGTCACCTTCGAGCGTGAGCTTCTTGATCAGCGCGAGCGCGAGACCGCGCGCGAACACCTGGCGCTGCCCGCGCATCGAGGCGCTGCAATCGATCAACAGGTACTGCAGGCGGCGCTCGTCCTCGCGCTGCTTCTCGCGGCCGTAGTAGAGCAGCTCCGCGTCGACGACCTTCTGCTCGAAGATCTCGCGGTCGTATGCGAGCTCGGACAACACGAGCGAGTCGATATTGCCTTTGCGCTCGATCGACGCGTAGCCATCCACGGCGAACGTCTGCGCGCCCGTCGAGCGGCGCGTCTCCAGCACGCTCGGCAAGAGGTCCAGCGAGAAGTTGGCGACGTCGTTCGCCTCGGGCGAGCCGAGCGCGGCGAACAGATCGACGAGATCGATCGCACCGCCGAGCGCCTCGGAGCCCGACGCGCTGTCCTCCTTGAACAGACCGAGCAGGCGCACCGTATCGAGATCGATCAGCTCGACCTGCGTGTAGATATGCATCGACTGCGCGACCGCGTGCTCGACAAATCCCCACAGTCCACGCGGATCGAAGTCGCGGAAGTGATCCGCATAGTCGATCTCTCCGAGAATTCCGAGATCGAGCGGGAGCGGCTCGGCGCCAGCACTCTTGGAGCGATCACGCCAGCGGTTGTACGTGTCGCCCAGGATGCGCGAGAGCAGCACGGCGACCATCTCGTCGCGCAGGCGAAGCCCCGCGAGCCGCTCGGTCACCTCCGACGCGGCGATGTTGTCGAGCAGCTGACGGTACTTGCCGAGATCGATCTTGATCTGCGGCGGCAGCTGGATGCGCGCGAGCTGCGACTCGCGGGCGCGAATGGTGTAACCGCCGGCGCCGCGCGTCATCGACAGCATCACGCCGATGTCGTGGATCATGAACAGCGGCAGGTGCACGCCCATGCGAGCGAGCGAATTGCTCCACGCGGCGGCGCGAACGAGCGCCATCGGTGTCTCCACCTGGACGTGCGAGAGAGCCATCGTCGCGACCTGGCGAGCGAGGAAGCTCCGTCGTCGTTCCGCGGGGATAGGCACGGTCGGAACGTAGCACGCGCGTCGATCGGCGTGGCGCCACTAGCTTGCCTCACCGAGAATCCGCGCCACCCTCATGGCGGTGATGCTCCCGATGCTGTTCGCGGTGATGACGTACAACGTCAACTACGGAAACCCCGATCCCCAGCTCTCGATCGACGCGATCGCGGCGGCGGACGTGGACATCGTGTTGCTGCAAGAGATCACGGACGCGTGGAAGACGCGCCTCGAGAGTCGGTTCGCGAAGAGCTATCCGCACCGCACGTTCTACCCGGCGCGCGCGGGCGGGCTCGCGGTTCTCTCGAAGCATCCGATCCGCTCGAGCGAGCTGTACTCGCCACCCAGCGGCGGCTACTTCCCCGCCGAACGGCTCGTCGTGGACTCACCGCTCGGCGACGTGCAGATCCTTCACGTGCACTTGCGCCCCAACATCGACAAGGGCAACTGGGCGCTCGGCTGGCAAACCACACCACCGATCCGCCTGCGCGAGATCCAGACCTACTGGAAGAAGCTCGCACGCTCGCTTCCGACGATCGTCGCCGGTGACTTCAACGAGCTGCCGACAGGAAAGGCCGTCGAGTTTCTCGCCGACCGAGGTCTCGCGCGCATCGAGACCAAGGGCCCGACGAGCTGGCACCACGTGATCTCCGTGGGCGGCAAGAAGGTCAGCGCGCTGTCGATGGACATCGATCATATCGTCGTCGACAACGCGTTCACCGCGACAAGCGCACACGTCCTCGATGCGGGAGCGTCGGATCATCGGCCCGTCGTGGTGACGCTCGGCCGCACGCGCGCCGTGCCGGTGCGGTAGTGTCGCGCGTATGAACCTGTACGACGCGACGGTCCCGATCTTCACGAAGCTCCTGAAACAGATGGACCGGTGGCTCGATAAAGCCGTCGAGTACGCAGCGACGAAGAAGTTCGATCCGGAGACGCTCCTGCAAGCGCGCCTCGCGCCGGATCAGTACCCGCTGATTCGCCAGATCCAAGCGGCCTGCGATCAGGCGAAGTTCACCGTGGCGAAGCTGACGGGCAAAGAGCCGCCGTCGCACCCCGACACCGAGAAGACGATCGCCGACGCGCGCGCGCGCCTCCAGACGCTGGCCGACTACCTCGCGACGTTCACGCGCGAGGACTTTGGCGGCGCCGAGGAGCGGCGCGTCTCGCACCAGTGGATGGGCGGTCGCGGCATGCGCGGTGGCGATTACCTCGACCAGTACGCGCTCGTGAACTTCCACTTTCACTACACGACCGCGTACGCGATCCTGCGCCACAATGGCGTCCCGCTCGGGAAGCCGGACGCGATCGGCTCCCTCACGCTGATCGACTAGCGATCAACAAGCGATCGTTCGGAGCGGCTAGAGGCCGAACTTCGACGACGCGAAGACGGTCTCGAGCAGCTGATCGACTTCGCGGATCATGCGCGCGGCCGAGTCGCCAGGCAGCGACGCGAGCGCCACCTTGATCTCGTTCAGGTTCTTCAGCTGGCTGAACAGCTGGATGTCCGACAGCTCCGCGCCGCTCGTGAGCAGCTCGCGAATGAGGCCGAGCTCGGTGAGCAGATCGTCGAGCGAGGCGGACGGACCGATGAAGCGGCGCTCGTCCGGATGCTCGCGGTAGTACGCGTCGACGACGGGGTTCACGATCTCCTCGAGGAGCTCGACCTGATCGAGGTTGTTCCAGATGTGGCGCAGGATGAAGAAGTCGCCGTCGTGCACGCGCGTGCGACCGTCGAACACGGCCGACGCGGCGAACAGCTTGAGCAGCTTCACGGCGCGACGATCCGAGATCGAGATGCCCTCGGAGCGGATCTGGAAGACGAGTCCCTTGTACTTGGTGAGGAACTCCTCCGGGAACACCATGAACTTGTCGAAGTTCTGCTGGATCGCGCGGAGGTCGCGCGCGGAGATGACCGGCTTCATCTCCTGCATCGGGCGTCCCGACGGGTCGACGTTGCGACCGGTCATCTTGCGGAGCTCGAGGGTCACGCCCTTCTTCATGAGCTCGTGGAAGTGATAGCTGTCGAGGTTGTCCGAGAGGACGCGCACCAAGAAGCGATCGAACATCGCGGCGAGGTTCTCGTCGTTGGGGACCTCGTTCGACGCGGCGAACAGCGAGATCAGCGGAACCGGAACGACGTCGGGGCCGTTCTGGAACTTGCGCTCGTTGATGACGTGGAGCAGCGAGTTCAGGATCGCGGAGTTCGACTTGAAGATCTCGTCGAGGAAGACGACCTCGGCGGTCGGCAACATGTTCTCGAGGCGGCGCGTGTAGCGACCCTCGCGGAACGCGGAGATATCGACCGGTCCGAACAGCTCGTTGGGCTCGGTGAAGCGCGTGAGCAGGTACTCGAAGTACTTCGCGTCGATGAGCTTCGAGAACATGTCGATCATCGCGGACTTTGCAGTACCGGGAGGACCGACGATGACCATGTGCTCGCCCGCGATCGCGGAGACGGTCATCAGGCGGATGATCTCTTGCTTGTCGAGGAACTGCGCGCCCATCTGGCGTGCGAGGTCCTGGAATGCGGCCGACGCGCGCGCGACATCGACGGCAAAGCTACGCGGGGTTGTGGGCGGGGCCACCATGCAGGCGGGGTCACATTACCCGAAAACCGACCGCGATCTAGGCTGGCGGGCGCTTATGGCGGTGCGGTGCGGGTTCTGAGCCCGTCGCGTCGTCGTCTTTGCTAGAGATGACGGATGCGAATGACGTGGATGGTGATCGCGCTCGCTGCGTGTGGCGATGATGGCGGCGAAAGGAACACGACGCCGGATGCACCCGAGGTGTTGCGCTATCCGGTCGGCTTCGAGGTGCGTGGCGACACGCCGCTGCTCGTCGCGTTTGCGGACAACGACGGCACGTGGTCCGCCGTGCCCACGAGCGCGGACAACAAGTACTCCATCCAAGCGACGAACAAGCACGCGATCGCCATGGTGTGCGGCAGCGCGAGCTACGGCTACCGCACGCAGATCGAGCTGCGCACGCGGTTCGACTCGGCGCCATTCTTCTTCTGCTTCAACGGCGACGATGTCCCGATCCAGACCTTCTCCGTGACCGGCGAGATGATGCAGCCTGGCGAGGTGCAGATGGGGGCGCGCGCCGAGGGAACGACGGCGCCGTGGATGTTCGATCTCACGGTGTCGAGCGGGCCGCACGACCTCGTCGCTTTCGGAGCGAACATGGCGCTCGTGCGCCGCGACATCTCCGTGGACGCAGCGACGACCGTGCCCGCGATCGATCTCGCACAGGGTGGTGCTGCCTACGCGACGACGCCGGTGATCCTCGGCAACACCATGACCGACGAGACGATCGAGACCATCTCGTCGGTGTTCACGGGCAACGACATCGCCGATTACGTGCGGCCCGGGACCACGGTGTACGCGCTGCCGAGCTCTCTCTTGGACGTGATCGATTTCCAGTTCAGCGAGATCCGTGCCTCGACGGCGACGACGCGGCGAACGGCGCCGATCGAAGAGGGAGCGGCGTCGGCGATGATCACGCTCATGCCGCGCCTGTCGGGCATCGTGTTCACCGAGACCGGCGCGATGTGGAGCGCCCTGCCCGAGTCGACCGCGGAGCTGCGCTTGTCGTCCGGGAGCGCAAACAACACGCAGACGATCCACGCGAGCGGCGGCTACATCGATGGCGACAAGGAGATCAGCGTGACGCTCGACATCCCGGGCTTCGACGACGCGTGGCGAATCACCGCCGCGACAGCGAAGTCCTTCACCGCCTACGACGACGAGAACCTCGACACGACGTTCCTGCAGGGAGCTACGTCGGCTCGGCAGCTGGAGCCGCGATCGCGACCACTTCTGACGGATCGCGCGCTGCGCGTCCAAAGTGCCGCCGCAGCCGCTGCGCGAGCGCGTCGATAGTCGCGTCACCGAGGAGCTCGGCCGATTGCGCGCGATGCACCTTCCATCGCTGCGCGAGGCGCGGTGTCTCCGCGATGCCCGGCGGCGTCGCGAGGCGCGGATCCACGAGCGCGAGCGCGCCCGGTAGCGCGAACAGCGTCGCGAGACCGCGCGGGCGCTGACCAGCCGTCTCGGCCGCGAGCAGCTGCGAGATCAGCGGCGACTTCGCGCCCGGCTCGCGCAGGTTCAGCTCGGCGAGGCAGTAGAGCGCATTGATGTGCGTGAGGAACGCGGACACGGCGCGGACGTCGGCCTCGTCGGGCGCACGCTCGAGCATCTGCTCGAACGCGGCGGCGAGGCGCGAGGGCCCCGCGACTTGATCGCGCGCGCCTGTCTCCGGCACGAGGCGATGCGCGACCGCGCGCGCGAGCTCTGGATCGCGCAGGATGAACACCGCGTCCTCCCAGTGCAGCGGTGGTGCGCCGGGATGCGAATCGAGGAGCTGCGTGAGCGGCGTGCGACGCAGGAGCGTCGCGACGATGGGCGCGGTGTCCGGAACCGCGAGCAGCTCGTCGAAGTCGACCTCGGTCACCTCTTCGCGCACGCGGCGCATGCCCTTCCACGCGGTGAGGCGCGCCGGCGGCGTTTGCCCTTGGAAGCGCGCGCGCCCCGTCCACCACGAGACGGTGACGTCCTTGCGGCGGAGGTGAAAGAGGTTGTGCAGCAGCGCGTGGCGCGCCATCACGCGCGTGCGATTGCGCGTGAGCGGCTGGCTCACCATGGCGAGCGCGGTATCGATGATCTTGCGCCGCTGGCGATCGCTGACGCTCCATTGATCCGCGCGCGGATGCACGAGGAACAGCGCGTTGTGCAGGCCGGCGCACAGCGCGAGCTCGTCGGCCTCGAGGAGAAACGCGGGTGGGCGACACACGAGCGTCGAGAGGATGGACACGCGCGCGTCGTCGACATCGACCTGCTCCACGCTCGCATCGTTCAGCTCGCGATCCCAGCGATCGAGCTCGGGCATCGGAATTGGCGCACCGACGTGCACCTCGCCGCCCGATACGAGCGGCTGCACGAAGTTCGCGAGGAAGTCTTTGACGTGGAGCTTGGCCACCGACTACTTGCCCGGAGGAAGTTGCTTGCGATCCGGCGCGTCGGGATAGCCCCACAACGCGAACCGGCCGACAGCGTCATTGACGACCTGCGCGTCGGCCGGCGGTTGCGCGGCGTAGTCCGTGGTCTCCGCTTGGTCGACCTCCATCTTCGCGAGCGATCGACGCTCGAGTGTCTGGAACGCGGACTCGTTGATCTGGAACGGCTTGCCGTCGGTGGTGAACACCGTGACGAGACCGGGCTGATGACCGAGCGCGCGCGCGAGCACCTCGGGCGTCACGCGCGGCACGACGTCCATGCCGAGCGGCACGAGGAGACCGGGGGTGAGCTCGCTGAGCAGCTGCCCGAGCGGAATGACGTCGAGGTTCTCCGAGCCGATGACGAGGATGCCGCGATCCGTGGCGGCGACGCGGTGACCGCGCAAGGACACCGGCGGCAACGCGAACAAGATGCGCTTCAAGCGATTGCCGTGCGCGACGGGGATCAGCGTGGCGACCACGCGACGCGGCGGGCCCATCGACGCTGCGAGCTTGAGCTCCACGCCGATCGGCTCGGGCGCCTTGCCGCCGTGCTGCGTGGGATCGCGCGGGCGATCGAGCTCGATATCCACGCTCGTGAGATCCGCGATGTCGGAGAGCTCGATCGGCCCCGGCAACACGTCGACGCGATCGCCCGGCCAGAACAGGTGAAACGTGTCGTTCGGGAACACGCTCGCGCACGACCCGAGATCGATCGGGTGCGAGTACCCCACGGCCACCGCCGCGCTGGTGCCTGCGGGACGAAACACGTCGATGCCAGGCGTGCCCATGAACAGCGCCAAGATGCGCTCGGGCAAGCCGCGCACGTGGATGAGCATGTATCCGCGATCGCCGCCGCGATCGTCGAACGCGCTCGTCGAGCCGGGCGTGAACAAGCCCGCCTGCGCCTCGACGCGATTGCGCCACAGGTAGCGAATGATGCCCTCGCTGAGGCCGCGCGCGACGGCGAGGTACAGCTCGCCGCGATCATCGGCGTCGAGCGTGTCGCCGCCCGGAACCTTGCGGATCGAGAGACGGAACAAGAGCTTTGCGAACGGCAGCTCGCCCTCGCGCACGTAGCCTTGCGCGAACTCGTCGCCGTGGACCATGAAGTCCGTCGACGCGGGCATCGCGCCGATATCGACGGCGTCGTAGCCGTAGGGCGAGCGATCGTCGCGGTACTTCACGAAGTGCTTGGCGGTGCCGGTGTACACGCCACCGCCGACGAGACGCGAGAGACGCGCCGCTCGATCCGCCGCGTACGACGACACCGCGGGAATCTGCACGACGATCTCGCGACCGCCGAGCGCCGTCTTGCACTTGGTGATCGTGAGGTTCGAGAGCAGCTCGTCGAGCGATGCTTCGCTCGAGTAGAGACGGAACCAGCTCACCGCTCCCTCGAGCGTGGCGAACGTCATCACCACGAAGCGACCGAGGAGAATCCCGCGCGGATCGGGTGCTACGCCGGGCGTGAAGAATCGGGTCTGTCCCTGCGCGACATGCTCGAGCGCCACGCAGCCAAACTAGCACGCATGTGCGTAGAATGGCTCCGCGTGCGTCCTTCACTCGTCCTCGCAGTCGTCTGTGCATGCGGTAGCGCCGAGCCACGCGGGACTCCGCCCACG
>JAEYYV010000319.1 GCA_023428295.1 Pseudomonadota bacterium | reverse complement strand
CGCGGTGATCGCGGCGCAAGCGCGCGCGCCGTATGCCGCGCTCGTCTCGGTGATTCCGTCGCCGCCGTTCGGTGTGGCGTCGGGCGGCGCCGCGGGCACGCGCTTCTTCACCGCGAGCGGCGGCGACGAGACCGTGCGCGCGTGGGACGTGGCGGCGGACAAAGAGCTGTGGCGCACGAAGGGCGGCTACCTCGTGGCCGTTTCGCGCGCGGGCACGCACCTACTCACCGCGACGGGCGCCGGCGAGATCGTCATCTTCACTGGCGATGGTGCGGAGCTCTCGCGCTGGAAGGTCGCCGCCGATCGCGTGGACCTCGTCACCACGCTCGTGTGGGCGCCTGACGATCGTCACTACGCTGCAGCGAGCGACACCGGGCGCATCTGGTTCGGCGAGCTCGGTCACCCGCCGCGCGCGATCGACGGACACACCAAGAAGGTCATCACGCTCGAGTTCTCGCCCGACGGTGCGCACCTCGCGTCGGCGGCGGACCCGTCGAACGTGGTCCTCCTGCACGACGGTCGCACCGGTCAGTTGCGCGCGCGCTTCACGACGCCGGGCGACATCTCGGGCATCGGCTGGCTCGACGACACGCACGTGCTCGTCGGCGACGAAGGCTCCGCGCGCGCGTACGACATTCGCACGCGTACGACGACGATGACCCTCGATCACGGTGCGTGGGTCTACGGCTTTCTGGCGGGTGGAGCGCCCGATGCGCGCTGGCTCCTCACGTACGGCGATGGCGCGAATGCCAAGCTGTGGGACCTCGCGACGCGCACGACGATCGCGGAGCTCGGCGGGCACATTCTCGCGGTCCAGTTCGCGGTCACCGTGGGCGAGTGGCTCGTCACGCAGGACGAGCTCGGCAACGGCTTCGTCTGGGATCCACGCACCGGCGAGCGGCTGCAGACGTTGCCGCGCGGCACGGTGGTGATGGGCCTCTCCGTGATCGACGACCAGCTCGTCGTCCTCGGCGAGACGCGCCAGGAGATCTGGAAGTTCCCGCGCGCCACCGAGCCGCTCGCGCGCGTACGTCGCCTCGAGGTGCACACCGCGCGCGTTCGCGAGCTCGCGTTCGAGGGCAGCAACGTCGTGTGGAGCGCGTCCAACGATGGCACCGTGCGCCGCACACCGCTCGACGGAACCGCGCCCCGCGTGTTCGGGACCGCGGGCTACACGGAGCGCATCCGCGAGTTCACGGATCCCGACGCGACGAAGCCGCCGTACGCACACGGCATGCGCTCGTTCGATCTGTCTCCCGACGGCAAGACCGTGATCACCGCGAACGAAGACGGCGCGCTCGTCGCGTGGGACGTCACCTCGGGTGCAAAGCGCACGACGTTCGAGGGGCACACCGGGCGCGTCCGCGCAGTCGCGTTCTCGCAGGATCGCTCGGCGATGTACTCCGTCGGCGATCGCACCGTGCGGCGATGGGATCCGGCGACCGGCACACAGACAGCGCTGGCGGACCTCGGCGAGCTCGGGTGGAACGTCGCCGTGTTTCCCGACGGGACGGTCGCCGTGCTCGACGATGCCCGCCCACCGGCGCTCTCGCTGTGGACGCACGATCTGCAGAAGAAGCCGGTCGTCCTCGAGACTCCGTCCACGCACGACCTCGAGCTCGCCGAAGGGCGCCTCCTCGTCGGCACGTTCTCGCAGATCTACCAGCTCGACTCGTCGGGCGCGATCGTCGTCAACGCGCCACAGCCCAAGGTGTTCAAGGCGTCGGTCGGCATGGGCGCCGCCGGTCCGCACTGGTTCGTCGCCGGCGACACGCGCGGCGACATCGTGCTGCGCGACTGGGCGACCGGCGCCACGGTGCGCTCGTGGACCGCCAATGATGGCATCGTCACATCCGTGGCGTTCTCGCCCGATGGCGAGCTCGTTGCTTCGCTCAGCTCCAATCGCGTGCGCGTGTGGGATCCGCATACGGGCGCACTGCTCGCCGAGACGGCGCAGCTCCCCGCGCAGCTCGCACAGCTCGCGTGGTCGGCGGACAGCACGCGTGTCGCGGTGGCAGGCAGCGTCGGGACGATCTGGATCTGGGACGTGCGACCACCGTCTGCGCTCGTCGGGCTTCCCGCGTTCGCGCGGTGTGCGTCGCCGTGGACGCTCTCCGACGCCGCGGTCGTGAAGGCAACACCTGCCGCGACAAGCTGCCGCGTCCTTCCGCGCTCGCCGTAAACAGGCTTATGCTGCCGGTATGTCGGTGTTGGCGTGGATCGGTATCGGCGTGCTCGCGCTCGTGATCGTCGTCGCGATCTACGACCTCACGCAGAAGAAGCACGCGGTCACGCGCAACTTCCCCGTCATCGGTCACTTTCGCTACTGGCTCGAAGCGATCGGCCCCGAGCTTCGGCAGTACATCGTCACCGACAACGACGAGGAGCGACCGTTCTCTCGCGATCAGCGCCGCTGGGTCTATGCCTCCGCGAAGCGCGAGAACAACTACTTCGGTTTCGGAACGGACAACGACATCGAGCGCGCGGGCTACATCCTCGTGCGCCACAGCGCGTTCCCGCTGCACACGCCGCACGAGGGCGAGGCCGACTACGATCCGATGCATCGCCTCCCCGCGCTGCGCGCGCTCGGCGGGTTCCGCAAGCGCAAGCACGCGTTCGTACCGAGCTCCATCGTCAACACGAGCGCGATGTCGTTCGGCTCGCTGTCGGCCGCTGCCGTCGAGGCGATCAACAGAGGCGTCGCGATCGCGGGCGCGCTCCAGAACACCGGCGAAGGCGGCATCTCCGATTACCACCGCAAGGGCGGCGAGCTGATCTGGCAGATCGGCACCGGCTACTTCGGCGCGCGCGACAAGACCACCGGTGCGTTCTCGATGGAGAAGCTCCTCGAGAGCGTGGCCTCGGCCAAGGTCCGCGCGATCGAGATCAAGCTCTCGCAAGGTGCGAAGCCCGGCCTCGGAGGTGTCCTGCCGAAAGCCAAGATCACGCCCGAGATCTCCCGCATCCGCGGCATCTCGATGGACCACGACTGCATCAGCCCCGCGAACCACACCGCGTTCTCCGACGTGTCGAGCATGCTCGACTTCATCGAGCGCATCGCAGACGCGACCGGCCTGCCCGTCGGCATCAAGTCCGCCGTCGGCGACATGCAGTTCTGGCGTGACCTCGCGGAGCAGATCGATCGCACCGAGCGCGCCCCCGACTGGATCACCATCGACGGCGGCGAAGGCGGCACGGGCGCCGCTCCACTCGTGTTCAGCGATCACGTCGCGCTGCCGTTCAAG
The DNA here is from genome assembly GCA_023428295.1 of Pseudomonadota bacterium. Taxonomy (GTDB): domain Bacteria; phylum Myxococcota_A; class Polyangia; order Haliangiales; family Haliangiaceae; genus JABFXX01. Next base: position 14,352 of record JAEYYV010000319.1, on the reverse strand, counting down.
CTCGGCTTCACGCAGGTGTATCGAACGTTCGCCGAGCGCGGCGTTCACCACGACGTGATGTTCATTGGCTCGGGCAAGCTCGGCTTTCCGGAGACCGGGCTCCTCGCGCTCGCGCTCGGCTGCGACATGCTCAACGTCGGACGCGAAGCGATGATGGCCGTTGGCTGCATTCAAGCGCAGCGCTGTCACACGGGCCACTGCCCCACCGGCGTCGCCACGCAGAACCGCTGGCTCGTGCGCGGCCTCGATCCGACGCTGAAGGCAGCGCGCCTCGCGAACTACCTCGCGACGCTGCGCGCGGATCTGTCGTCGCTCGCGCACGCCACGGGCCGCCCACATCCCTCCCTCGTGCCGCTCGACGCGATCGATCTCGTCGACAGCAACACGCACACGCGAAGCGCCCGAGACGCCTTCAACTACGAGCCCGGCTGGGGCTTGCCACCCGAGGCCGACATCCTCGCGGCGCTCTCGTCGCACGCCGCACGCACCGCGCGCGGTCACGGCTCGGCGCAAGAGTCGGTGCGCGAAGCCGCGCCTTAGGCTGCGGGCGTCGGGATCGGCGCGAACACGTTGTTGCGGTAGTAGCGCAGCTCTTCGATCGACTCGCGAATGTCGTCGAGCGCGCGATGCGTCTCTTGCTTGCTCGGCTGCTTCGCCGCGACCTGCGGATACCAGCGACGCGCGAGCTCCTTCACCGTCGACACGTCGACCATGCGGTAGTGAAGACGCGCGTCGAGCGCCGGCATGTAGCGGCGGATGAAGCGGCGATCTTGATGGATCGAGTTTCCCGCCAGCACGGGGCGCTCCTTCGCGCCGCAGTGCGCGTTGATGAACGCGAGGGTCTGCGCCTCGGCGTCGGCGTCGCTGATCGTCGATGCCTTCACGCGATCGACGAGGCCGGAGCCGCCGTGATGCTTCTTGTTCCAATCGTCCATTGCTGCGAGGACGTCATCACCTTGATGCACGACGATGCTCGGTCCCGTCGCGATCTCGGTCAGCTGTCCGTCGGTGATGATCGTGGCCATCTCGATGATCCGCTCCTTGGCGGGATCGAGGCCGGTCATCTCCATGTCGAGCCAGACGAGGAGGTCACTGCCTGCCATGACGTCCCTATACCGGACGCCGGTCGCCACTACCAGCCGTGCCTGCCGGCTACTCGAGTTGCCGCACGCGACAAGCCCGCGCAATGCCACGGAGCGGGACGGCCAGTAACCGGCATATCCGTTGCTGGTAGCCGGGGCATGCGCACTGCCAGCCTCGCCCTCGCTGCTGTAACCTCGTCGCTCCTCGGTGTTGGCGCCTGCGCCGATCTCGGGGACTCCGAGGATCCCGAGGACAGCGTCTTCGTGGAGGACGGAAAGGCGGACGACTTCTTCAGCCTGACCGCGCAGGAGTACATCCTCACGGGCAAGTCGACGGTCACGCTCGACGCGAGCATGGCGAACCGGCCCGCGGCAGAGCGCCTGGCCGCCGCGAAGAAGCTGATCGGCTACAAGCAGATCGCGATCGCGTGGTTCATCACGCAGTACCTCGTCGACAAGGAGCACGACGCTCCCAACGCCGAGTTCGGTGGCTTCGGTGGCATGGCCAAGGCGGGCGCGTACGAAGACCTCGAGATCCGCGAGCGCGCGGACAAGGTCACGTTCGACTTCACCTTCAAGCAGCTCGCGGCGGGCGGTCGCAACCTGACGAGCAAGCTCCCGATCCGCACCGTCGGCGGCAAGCAGGTGTTCGACCTCGAGATCGGAACGCCGTCCAACACCGAGCTCGCGCAGCTCGAGACCAACGACGAGTGGTACCGCAAGGCGCCGTGGGACGGCTGGAACCCGGCCACGGTGCCGGCGGACAAGAAGGAGAAGCTGACGTTCGAGATCAAGCGCGAGCGCGCGTCGACCGATGGCTTCTTCGACCTCGAGCGCCTCACCGCCGACGGCAAGCTCGACATCGACGTGTACTTTGGATGGGACTACCACTCCGAGTACCACCTGAAGCACTCGAAGGCGTTCTTCGGCTGGCTCAAGGCGCAGGGCTTCTCGACGCCCGTGACCTCGTGGGATCGCCTCACCACGACGACCGCACCGTTCACGAAGACCGTGAAGGCGGACACGCGCTCGGTGAAGGTCGAGGTCCGTATGTTCTTCGGTAAGCCCGGCACGAACACCGATCCGGACACGGATGCGGGCGGCATCGTCCTCGAGAACCTCGCGGCGGACTCGCTACGGACCAAGGACGTGATCGTCTATTCGGGCCACTCCGGGCCCTTCTATGGCTTCGCGCTCGCGAACTGGAAGAAGACGTCCGAGGGCGACCTCGACGACGCCGACATGCGCGTCGCCGCGATGCCGCGCGATCGCTATCAGGTGGTGCTCGCGGAGGGCTGTGACACGTACCAGATCGGCGAGGCGTTCAAGGAGAACCCGAACAAGCAAGGTAAGAACATCGACGTCATCACCACCACGTCGTTCTCCGACGCATCGTCGCCGGCCGCGGTGCAGGACTTCATCGGCGCACTGATCGCGCGTGACTCGTCCAATCGCCTGCGCCCGCAGCCCGTGTCGACGCTCCTCACCAAGCTCGACTCCGCGTCGTGGAGCTTCACCACGATGTACGGAATGCACGGAATCGACGACAACCCCAAGGTCGTCCCGTTCGCCAGGATCTCGAACTTCGGGAAGGCGTGCTCGGTCAACGCGGACTGCGGTGGCCCCGGCAACCTGTGCGTGTCGGCGGGCGCCGGTGCGGGCAAGAAGTGCACGGCGGCGTGCGCGGGTGATGCAGCCTGCGGCTCGGGCTACACGTGCAAGGCGGTCGCGAGCTCCTCCAGCAGCACGATATACGGCCGCGCCTGCGCGAAGACGCTTTGAGATTTCGCCGCTGCGCTGTCGAGCGCGGCGCGTAGCTTGCTACGATGTTCCAGCGAGGTTTCCTGAATGAAGGACACGCTGGTCATGATCATGGCGGGCGGCAAAGGCTCTCGCCTCGGCCCGCTCACGGTGCACCGCTCCAAGCCTGGCGTGCCGTTCGCCGGACGTTATCGGATCATCGACTTCGTCCTCTCGAACTTCATCAACAGCGGCTACCGGCGCATCTACGTGCTCACGCAGTACATGTCGTCGAGCCTGATCAAGCACCTGTCGCGCAACTGGCGGCTCTCGGGCTTCGGCGAGTACATCGAGGTCGTTCCCGCGCAAATGCGTCTCGGTGAGTTTTGGTACCGAGGCACAGCCGACGCGATCTATCAGAACCTGAACCTCATCCGCGACGCACGCGCACAGCACGTCGCGGTGTTCGGTGGCGACCACATCTACAAGTTCGACGTGGAGCAAATGGAGGTCGCGCACCGCGATCGCGACGCCGACCTCACCGTGGCCGCGTTCCCCGTGCCCGTGGCCGAGGCGAGCGCGTTCGGCATCATCGATGTCGACAAGAACGGTCGCATCGTCGGGTTCATCGAGAAGCCGAAGAACCCGCCCGAGATGCCTGACCGCCCCGGTTGGTCGCTCGTGTCGATGGGCAACTACATCTTCAAGCGCGAGGTCCTCGAGCGCGTCCTCGTCGACGATGGCGGCCGCCCGTCGTCACGCCACGACTTCGGTCGCGACATCATTCCGCAGCTCGTCAATGAAGGCGCGCGCGTCGACGTGTACGACTTCGCGCAGAACGCCATCCCCGGCGAGCCCGAGGGTGCGGGCCCGTACTGGCGCGACGTGGGCACGATCGACTCGTACTTCACGTCGAACATGGAGCTGCGCGCGCGCGTGCCCGCGCTCGATCTCTATAACCGCAAGTGGCGCATTCGCAGCGCGCAACGCGACTATCCGCCTGCCCGCTTCGTGCGCGCGGGCGAGAGCTTCGGGCCCGCCGAGGTGGACGACTCGCTGATCTGCGAGGGCTCGATCATCGCGAGCGCGTCGGTGCGCGAGACCGTGCTGTCGTACGACTGCTTCGTGCACGCGGGCGCGGATATCTGCGACTCGGTGATCCTGTCGGGCTGCGATATCGGACGCGGGGCCAAGCTTCGTCGCGTGCTCCTCGACAAGAACTGCAAGATCGAGCCGGGCTGCGTGATCGGCGAGGATCTCGTCGCGGATCGCGAGCGCTTTCCGTTCGTGACCGACTCGGGGATCGTCGTCGTACCGAAGGGAACGCTCGTTCCGGCACAGGGCCCGATCGTCCTCGCGAACGACATCGCGGAGCTCATGGGCAACGAGCCGGAGCTCCTCGGACAGCTTCGTCCCGGGACGTTTGTCGTCTCGAGCCAGAATCGCCACAGCTATGACTCGGCGGGCCCGCGGTTCAAGAAGTTCGCGGGCGACGGCTCCTAGATGCGAGTCCTTCACGTCGCGAGCGAGGTCGCGCCCTTCGCGATGTCCGGCGGCCTCGCCGACGTCGTGGCCGGGCTGCCCGCGGCCCAAGCTGAAATCGCCGATGTTCGCGCCGGCGTCCTCGTGCCGCTCTACCGCGGCGTCGAGGGCAAGATCGCCGGCGCGGGATTCACGCTGTCATCGCCCGTTCCGCTGCCGCTCACGGTGGGGCCCAACGCGTTCTCCGCCGGTCTGCGTACGGTGGACATCGGTCGCGTGCGCTACGGCTTCCTCGATTGCCCGCAGCTGTTCGATCGCGTCGGCACCCTGTACGGCCCCGGCGGCGCTGGTGAGTGGGGCGACAACCACGTTCGCTTCGGCGCGCTCGGCGCCGCCACGCTCGACGCCGCGCAGATCATGCTCGGCGGTGTCGACGTGCTGCACGTGCACGACTGGCAAGGCGGCCCCGCGGCGGTCTACGCGCGGCTCGCGCGCCCCGACCTGCGCATCGTCGCCACGATTCATAACCTCGCCTATCGCGGCATCTTCGCGAAGACCGCGATGACCGACCTCGGCTTTCCGTGGTCACTGTTCACGCCGCAGCAGCTCGAGTTCTGGGACCAAGTCAGCTTCCTGAAAGGCGCGCTCGCGCTCGCCGACGTGGCGACCACGGTCAGTCCCACGTACGCGAACGAGATCCTCACGCCCGCGTTTGGCGAGGCGCTCGATGGCTTCCTCGTGCATGACGTACCGCGCGTCGTCGGGATCGTGAACGGCATCGACGACGTCGCGTGGGATCCCTCGACGGATCCAGCGCTGCCCGCGCACTTCTCGCGCGAGGACCTCGACGGAAAAGCGCGCTGCCGCGGCGAGCTCGCGGAGGAAGCCGGCCTCGCGCTCGCGGACACGGACCTCCTCGCCGGCGTCGTGGCGCGCATGACGGGACAGAAGGGACTCGATCTCGTCGCCGACATCGTGCCGCATCTGCACGCGCTCGGCGTGAAGCTCGTGGTCCTCGGCGCGGGCGAGCCCGAGCTCGAGGAGCGCTTCCGCTACCTCGCCGAGACGTTCGCAGAGACGATCAGCGTACGCGTGGGCTTCGATCTCGGCTACGCGCGCCGCATCTACGCGGGCAGCGACGTGTTCGTCATGCCGTCGCGCTTCGAGCCGTGCGGCCTCGGGCAGCTCTATGCGATGCGCTACGGCACGCTACCGATCGTGCACGCCGTCGGCGGCCTCGCGGACACCGTCCGGGATGCGGACAGCCGCGATGGCACCGGCTTCGCGTTCACCGAGCCGACGCCGACGGCTCTCCTCGCCGCGATCGAGCGCGCGGTCAGCGCTGCGCGTGATCGAGACGCGTGGAGCGCGCTGCGCCGACGAGCGATGTCTCGTGACTCGTCGTGGGCGTCGTCGGCCCGCGAGTACGTCGCGCTGTATCGCGAGCTGGAACGAGTCCGTCCTCCGGCACCTTGATCGCGAGCCCGCGCATGTCATCGCATCCGCGGCACGAGCTGAAAACGGTGCGTGCGGAGCGTGGGATCGATTCACCAGCGCGAGCACGCGGCCAAAAACTTGCCCGCATGCACCGCTTCTGAAACTGCAGCGAAATGCGGCATAGCTGCCATTTGGCGGGGGATCCGTCCGAGCGGCGGACAGCTCGGTCCGATGGGCGGACGGTTTGGTCCGGCCGGCGGACGTAGATCTTGGGTGTCGGGGAACCCACAGAGGCGTGCTCACGCGCACGGTCCGGGAGCCCGGACTGTGACGCGTTGCGCTGTGGGATCACCTGTCGATAACCCGCAAGATCCCCCGAGTTGTTCACAAGCGATTTCGTACCTAAACGTCCGAATCTCAAGCACTGACTACCCTTGTGGCCGCCCCTGTGAACAAGTTGTGATCCCGGCGCTGGAGATGCCTACGGGAGCGACCGCAGACTCGATAGTTACGCCCTGTGTCACGACAGATGGGCCGGCTGCCTACATTGTCGCCAGAGCGCTCACTCCGGAGAAGGTCGAACCACGTTCGCCGATCCCGGCCGGCTATGAACCAGAGCCCACACTCGATCGAGCAGCCTGTCCACTCGATCCAGATCCGTTCGCCGCATCGATCTTCGTGATCGCCTCGCACGCTTCGGTGTCTTTGCGATCGCACGCGCGCCGCAACATCGCCACGCCGGCGTCCACGTCCGTGGGCACACCGAGTCCTTGGATCGTCATCGCACCGAGCACGCGACATCCGATCGGATCGTCGAGTCGACACGCGCGCGAGAGCCACACGCTCGCTGCTGCGGTGCTCGTCGGCAGCGCTCTCCCTTCGAGGTACGCGATGCCGAGGTTGCGACACGACGTCGGGTCGCCGTCATCGCAGCCCTTCTTGTAGTGCGCGATCATCTCTTTGTAGAGCTGCGCGCGCGATGCGTCGTCGGGCGCGCTCTGTGCGCGTGTCGCGTCGAGATCGCCGGCGTTGGTGCACGCGTACGGCGTCGCGCCCTTGCACGCACCGTCGAGCAGCGTCGCGGCGCGCGCGAGATCCACGCTGACACCACGCCCGTCGCGCACCATGAGTCCGAGGTTGCGACACGCGAGCTGATAGCCCGCATCGCACGTGCGTTGATAGATCTCGACCGCGACCGCCGCGTTCTTCGGGACACCGATGCCCTCGGAGATCGCGAGTGCGAGCTGGTTACACGCCGCGAGGTTCTTGCCGTCGCACGCCTTGTGAAAGAGCTGCGTCGCTGTGGTGTGATCCACCGCGGTTCCGGCGAGACCCTCTTCATAGACGATGGCGAGGTTGCGACACGCCTCGGCGTCGTTCGCAGCGCATGCGGCGTCGAGCTTCGCGAGATCTGCCTGCGCGTTGCTACCGCTCCCCGAACCGCTCCCCGCCTCGGCATCCTTTCGTGCGCTCTTCTTCGAGCCACAACCGACGAGGCCGAGTCCGAGAAGCGTGACAGCCAGCAGTGATCGCTTCACCGAGGCGTTCGTAGCACGGCGTGATATGACGTGGATCGTGCCGTTCGTCGCGTATCGCAGCGTCCGTGACGCCGCGCGCGCGGACGTCGGCCGCGCGATCGCGATGGCCACCGGTGGTGCGCTCGCGTTTGCCCCCGTCGAGTACGTGCTCGCGCTCGGCGCGTACGCGGGCGAAACCAGCGTGGGGAGCAAGCTCCGCCTGGCCGCGCTCGTGGCCGTGCTGACGCTCGTACTGTGGCTGATCGTCGCGTTCGTCCTCTCGGTCGCGCTCGTCACGGTTCGCCACGTGCGCGCGCAGATCGACGCCAGCACCGCGCGCGCCCCGGGATGGTTCGCGCCGACCCCGCTCGTGGACGGCGTGCGAACCGGCGTGCCGCGCCTGTGGGCCACGATCGTGCTCGGCGGTGGCATCGCCGTGCTCGTGCAGCGCGGCGCCGTGTTCGCGATGACCAACTACAAGGAGCCGCAGCTCACGGCGAGCCTCATCGCGGGGCTCGCGGTTCTCGCGCTCGTCGTTGCCACGTGGATCCGGCCGACGATCATCCTCGCGGCAGAGTCGGCCGCCCGCGCGCTCGTGCCGCTGCTCCGCGTCGCGAATCCTCTCGCGCGGTGGCGCGCGGCGGGTGTGGCGATGGTGGGCCTCGTCGGTGGAGTGCTCGCCGTGTGTTGGTTCGCGCTGCCGCAGAGCCGGTCGGTCTTGCCGCTGCGCATGATCGGCTCGGTCGTCGTGTTCGCGATCGGCATGGGTGTCGGCGCGCACGTCGTGGCCCCGCGATCCGCGCTCACGCGAACGAGCTTGTCTCCCTCCCCGCTCCTCGCGCTGCTCGTCCTCGTGTTCCTCGCGGGCGTGTGGTTTGTCCTGCCGTGGGCGCCCTGGCTCTTGCCCGCACGCATCGCGATCGGCGCTGCCGCGCTGATCGCGGGCATTCGCCTCGGGTCGTGCTCGCTCCCCAGGCCACGCGGCAAGCGGCCGGCGCTCGTGGCGGCGTTCGCGACGCTCGTGTTGTCCACCGGAACGTTCGCGTTCTGGGGAGCGGATCTCGAGGCCAAGTACGTCGCGATCACCGCATCGCCCGCGCTCGAGAAGCTCATCACCGTCGTCCGCGTCGCCAACGATCTCGATCGCGACGGGTACGGCACGGTGCTCGGCGAAGGTGACTGCGCACCGTTCGACAGGAGCATCAACCGCGGCGCGACCGACATCCCGGACGATGGAATCGATCAGAACTGCGACGGTCGCGACTTCTCGTTCGAGGAGATGATCGTCTCGCAGGGGCCCACCGTGGAGATTCCACCGCCGTTCAAGAAGCCGTGGAACATCCTCCTCATCACCATCGATACCGTGCGCTATGACCGCACGTCGTTCGGCGGCTACGCGACGGGGCCCAAGAAGCGCGACACGACCCCGCGCCTCGCGCAGCTCGTGAAGAAGTCGACCTCGTTCACGTTCGCGAACGCGCCGTCGGCGGGCACGATGGCATCGATCCCCGCGATCCTCACCTCGAAGTTCTTCCACTCGGGCATCGCGCTGGACGAGAAGGTTCCGCGCGGTACGCCGCCAAAGATCTTGCCGGAGAACACGACGCTCCCCGAGATCATGAAGCGCGCGAAGTACACGACCGGCGTGATCGGCTCGCACGAGTGGTGGAATGATTGGGGCATCGACCAAGGTGTCGACGACTACGACAACTCGATCGGCAAGAACCCCGACGCGTATCGCGTCGCCGCGGACAAGGTCACGGATCACGCGCTCGCCTGGATCTCGCGCCAGCAATCGAAGAAGTGGTTCATGTGGGCGCACTACATCGATCCTCACGGTCGCTACGTCGCGCATCCCAACGTCGTCGATTACGGCAGCAGCGAGTCCGACCTCTACGACGCGGAGCTGCGCTGGACGGATCAGGAGCTCGGCCGCTTGTTCGACGAGCTCAAGCGACTGCCCTCGAACGACAACACGATCATCATCATCACGAGCGATCACGGCGACAGCATGGCCGAGCACGGCATCCCGCTCGGAACGCACGGCACCGCGCTGTTCCGCGAGATGCTGCACGTGCCGCTCATCTTCTACATTCCGAACAACACGCCGCGCATTTTGGGCGGTGCCGTCACGCCGCTCGACATCGTGCCGACGGTGGCGGCGCTGTGCGACATCGACGTGTCGGATCTGAGCTTCGAGGGCCGCAGCTTGATTCCGCAGCTGTTTGCGGGACGCGAGGACAAGGAGCGCATCGTGTTCGCCGAGACCAACGCGCCCAACAAGCAGCGCGCTGCAATCTCGGAGTCGTACAAGCTGATCCATCGGCTCGCGTCGAACGTCGACGAGCTGTACGACCTGCATGCAGATCCGTGGGAGCACACGAACATCGCGCCGAAGAATCCGCCCGCGCTGGCGGTCATGAAGCAAGCGCTCCAGCGGTGGCTCGATCGCTCCTTCTACGTACGCGATCCGCTGTTCAACCAAGCGTTCCGCCAGATGGCCGACGTGCTGTCGACCGATCCGCCCGCGGTGATCACCGAGGCGACATCGTTCGAGAACGGCACCATCGAGGTCCGCGGCATCGGTACCCCCGCGAATGCTCTCTACAAGCCGGGCGACAAGATGGAGATCTACGTCTACTTCAAGGCGACCCAGCCGACCTCCGAGACCTATCGCTTCCAGCTGATCACCTACCCGGCCACCGATGATCCGACGGATCGCGTGCCGCCCGCCGCGCTGCGCACGCAGCTGCGCGCGACGGCGGATGGCTCGTACTCGACGAACCGGTGGAAGGCCGGCGAGCTCATTCGCGACAGGTTCGAGCTGACCATCCCGCCGGACTGGAAGGCCGACAAGATGCGGGTGGCCCTCCTGGCCATCGCCCGCGGAACCGAGAAGGCGCGCCCGACGGGCGTCACCCCCGCCGGCGACCCGACCCTGGCGGTCCTCGGGGTCCTGCCTATCGCGGTGCCGCCCGAGCCGCCTGCGGGAAGCCCCGGCGCACCGAGCCCGTAGTACGCTAACAGCTATGCGTCCGTTCTATGTCTATGACCTCCCATCGGTGTTCGCGGCACAGATCCGCATCGCCGAGACGGAGTCGAGCCGGTGCTACGAGCCCGTCATCGGCATCGTCACGGACAACAAGGACCCGCAGAAGCTCGGCCGCGTGAAGGTCAAGATCCCCGTCCTCAACAAGGACGAGACCACGTGGTGGTGCCCGATCATCATGCTCGGCGCTGGCAAGAACCGCGGCTGGTTCTTCATCCCCGAGCCCGAAGATGAAGTGCTCGTGATGTTCGAGCACGGCGACCTCGACTACCCGCTCGTCGTCGGCGCGTTCTGGAACGGCAAGGACAAGCCGCCGGACAAGAACGACAACAAGAAGAACCCGCGCCGCATGATCAAGTCGCGCTCGGGCTCGAAGATCACGTTCGACGACGACAAGAACACGCTGACCATCGAGGACGGCAAAGGCGTGGGCAAGATCCACATCGATGCCGAGAAGAACAAGATCACCATCGAGGCGATGGAAGGCGACGTTTGCTTCCAATCGCCGGAGGGCGACACCGTCATCTTCGCCAAAGAGATGGAGATGACGGCCACCGACAACATCGAGGTCCACGCCGGCGCCAACATGTCGTGGGGCTCGGCGGGCAAGACAGACATCGGTGGCGGCTCGGCGATGACGATGTCCGGTTCCAAGGAGAACTCGAACTGCGGCAACGCGCAGATGCCCGAGGCGCCCACGCCGGATCCCAAAGAAGTCGCCGACCCGTACGGCTCCTGAGCACGGCTCTCCAGAAAAAACAACGCCCCGACGAGCATCGCTCCTCGGGGCGTTCGTGCATCCGGTGCGCGCCGACTACTGCGCCATCGAGAACTTGTCGGACTTGGGCGGCTTGGGCCCGTGCGGCTCCTTCACGACGAGCAGCTTCGCGTTCGGATCCGTGTTGGTTCCGCGGCGGATGTACTCGGTGACGGGCTTGTACGTGACGGTCCACTTGTTGGTCTTCACGACCTTGCCGCCCTTGTAGAACTTGCGGAGGCGCTCGAGCTTGTAGCCGTCGAAGCCGGCCTGATCGATCGACGTCTGACCGAGCGGCATCTCGGGATCGAGGCGCTCCTCCGACGAGAACGGCGAGCTCTCGAGGACCTCGCGCTCGAACACGATCTTGTCGTACGGGCGCGCCTTGCCGAGCACCTCGACCTTGGCCTCACCGTTGGCGACGACGTAGCGCAGCGCCACGGGGAACTCGTACGGGTTACGCAGCTTGAGATCCGTGTTGGGCCACACGACCGTCGCATCGAAGCCGAGCGGCGTGTACACCGACGGGCGCGAGTGGTTCGTGGTCCTCACGATGTCGAGGCCCGCGAAGAACGCAGCGCCGAACAGCGTCGTCGAGATCTGGCACGTGCCGCCCGCGAGGCCGTCGACCATCTCGCCCGCCGTGATGACGTGCGCGATCTTGTAGCCCATCTTCTGCGAGCGCTCGCCGACGACCTCGTTGAACGACCACTCCTCGCCAGGCTTCATCACGAAGCCGTTCACCTTGGAGGCAGCGAGCTTGAGGTTGTAGTTGCGATCGCGATCCGTGACCGGGAACTTCGTCTCGTAGTGGCCGAGCACGTGCGAGATGTCGTCGATGCCGAGCGTCGCCTTGGTCACCGTCGACGGAATCGCCACGGACAACAGCTCGAGCTTCGGCGCAGCCTGGCGTGCAGCGCCCGCGATGCGCGTGACCGAGCCGAACACGTCGAGGCCGAGGCCCGGCTTGTCGTCGTGGATCACGCGCGCCTCGAGATCGAGGTACGCATTGATGGGCGCGCGGTCGAACTTGTTCTTCAGCGCCACGAGCGCAGCGATCGCCTTGTCGCGATCGACGCGCACGGGCAGCGAGCCCTGCGCGCCGAGCGCGGCGAGATCCGCCTCGCTGCGAACGGGAAACAGCTTCGCCTCGTCGGGATCCAGCTCCACGCCGAGCTCTGCCCACGTGAGGTGCGTGACGCCATTGGGCGTGTGCACGTCGACGCGCTTGCCGAGGAACGCGCTGATCGCATCGGCGTTGCTCGCTGTCGCTTTCGGCGTGTCGGCCGCCGCGGGCATGGTCGCCGCGCGCGCTTCGCTCTTATTGCCGAGGACGTAGTAGCCGCCGGTGAATCCAGCTGCGACGACGAGCAATCCACCTGCGAGTCCGAGCAGGACCGCACCGTGGTTGGGCTGACGAGACCGAGTTCCGCCTGGCGACATCGTTGTCCTTTTTATCACGTGCAATGCCAGGAGGTTAAATGCATGGATCCGGACGTTTGGCCGGGTGAACGATGATCTGTGTCTGGGGTGACGCACACCCCGTGTCTGGACGGACGCGGGTTTGACAGGGTGCATCCCATGGTGCAGCCTGCAGAAGTGACCTCGATCGTCCAGCGCAACAAGGTGGTCGCCAAGCGGAAAGGTGCGATTGCCGCGCTGGCGGGCGCAGGCGCGGTCGCCCTCGGTGTGGCGACGGCCCCTGTCGTCGGCGTGATCGCGGCGGTCGGAGCCGCCTACCTCGGGTGGGATTGGTTCAGCTTCCGCGTGAAGAACGGCATGCGATTCTAAGCCCCGCGTGACCACGGGTAGCTTCGCGGCCGGGCTTGTCGGCGTTGTCCTCGACGGGCGCTACCGACTCGACGCCGTCCTCGGCGAAGGCGGCATGGGCTCGGTGTTTCGCGCGCAGCACCTCGCGATGGATCGCCGCGTCGCGGTCAAGCTGCTGAAGCCGCACCTGACGCAAGACCAGACCGCGTCTGCGCGCTTTCTTCGCGAAGCGCGCGCGACGATGAAGGTCGACTCGCCGCACGCGGTGAAGGTCCTCGACTTCGGCGTCACGCCGCACGGCGACTACTACATGGCGCTCGAGTACCTCGACGGGCGCACCGTGCAGCGCGAGCTCGAGGTCGACGGGCCGTTCGCGCCGTCGCGCGTGCTCCACGTCGCGCGCGCAGCGCTGCACGCGCTCGGCGCCGCGCACGGGATGGGTCTCGTCCACCGCGACATCAAACCGGACAACATCCTCCTGCTCAAAGCCGGCGACGATCCGGACTACGCGAAGCTCCTCGATTTCGGCGTCGCGAAGCTCATGGAGGGGACCGCGGTGTCGTCGCAGAGCGCGCTGCAGCTCACGCAAGCGGGCATGGTGTTCGGCACGCCGGAGTTCATGTCGCCCGAGCAAGCGTGCGGTCATCCGCTCGACGGGCGCAGCGATCTCTACTCGCTCGCCGCGACGATGTTCGCGATGCTGACCGGCTGCGCCATGTTCGAGGGCAAGTCGCCGATCGAGCTGCTCACGCATCACGTGCGCACGCAGCCGCCGCACCTCGAGACGTTGCAGCCCGAGCTCGCGCAGTACCCCAAGCTCGACGAGCTTCTGCAGCGCTGCCTCGCGAAGAAGCGCGAGGATCGGCCGTCGAGCGCCGCGGAGATGGACGCGCTCGTCGCGGATCTCGAGCGCTACGTTCTGCGCGGCGGCGCGTCGGCGGCGTCGTCCAACCGCGTGCAGCGCGCACCGCAGATGTCTTCGTCGTCGTATGTTCAAGCGCTCCCCGCAAGCCTCGTCGATGCGGGCGCGACACTCTTGCCCTCGCCGCCTACGCCCGTGGCGACGAGCGATCCGTCGCCCGATCCGTCGGTGGCTCCGTCGCCCGATCCGTCGGTGGCTCCGTCGGTGGTTCCGTTGCGCCATGCGCCGTCGAGCGCCTCGCGCGAGCGATCCACCGATACGGGCCCCGCAAGTACAGCGCGGGGGCGCTCGATGGTCCTCGTGATCGTCGCGCTCGCAGTGCTCGCGATGATCGCCATCGCGATCGTGCTCGTCGCGCGCACGAACGAGCCGGACGCGGTCGCGAGCTCGAACGTGACGGCCTCGCATGCGCGCTCGCGCGCGAACGGTTCGAAGGCGATGGGCTCGAGCGCGAGCGGCTCGACCGCCGTCGTCGATGCGGGCGTCGATCGCGCGAGGCTCGTCGACGCAGCGGTCGCGTCCGCCGATGCCGTCGTCGTGAAGCGCGATGTGCGCGGTGCGAAGCCCGAGACAAAGCCCGAGCCCAAGACCAAGCC
>JAEYYV010000172.1 GCA_023428295.1 Pseudomonadota bacterium | reverse complement strand
CGTGGCGAGCGCCCGGACGCACTCGTCGCGCGCGCATCGTCACGCGTGGCAGGTGCGGAAGCGCGAGCGGCCGACGCGCTCGCGATCCCCGATCTCTCGCTCGGTGTCTCGTATCAGTACGAGCGGGATCCGGGCGAGACGGCACAGACCGTTCTCGCGACAGCGACGATCGGGCTGCCGCTCTTGAATCGCAACCAAGACGCTCGCAAGGCAGCGCGCGTCGAGGCTCGGCGGGCCGAGATCGAGGCGCAGTGGACGAACACGGAGATCGAGCGCGACGTTCGCCTTGCCGTCGCGGCGTACAGGCGTACGCGCGAGGCGGTGCTCGGCTTCGACAAGGACGTCAACGAACGTCTTCACGAGAACCTCGAGCTCGCGCGCGCCTCGTACACGAGCGGAAAGATCGACTACTTTCAGTTCAACGTGGTGCGCCGCGAGCTCCTCGCGAGTCGCCACGCGTACCTCGATGCGTTCGAGGAGACCGTCGAGGCCTGGTCAGCCTTGCAGCAGGCGATCGGTGGCGAGGTGACGCCGTGAAGCGGCTCGCTGGCGTCGTCGTGTTCGCGCTGCTCGCGTGCGGACATAGGGCCGACAAGCACGACGATCATAACGACGAGCACGACGAAGAGGGTCACGAGAGGGGCCGGCACGACGACGGTGTCGTGCGCCTCACCAAAGCGCAGCTCGCGACCACCAAGCTCGCGACCGACGTCGTGACCGTTCGCGCGGTATCGTCGGAGATCCGAGCGACCGCCGAGGTCCTTCCACCCGACGACGGGGTCGCGCGCCTCGGCTCGAAGATCAGCGGTCGCATCACCAAGCTCCCGGTGAGCGTCGGCACCGTGGTGAAGGCAGGGCAGCTGATCGCTGTCGTCGATTCACCCGAGCTCGGCTCGGCCAAGGCGGACTACCTCGCGGCGGTCGCACACGCGCGGCTGACGCGAGAGACCGCGGATCGCGAGAAGATCCTGTTCGAGAAGAAGATCTCCGCCGAGCAGGACTATCGCGTCGCGGAGGCCGAGGCGACGAAGGCGCGCGCCGCCAAAGAAGCAGCGGAGGCCCGTCTTCACACGCTCGGCTTCTCCGACGCGCAGCTCGAGCGGTTCAGCGCCGATCAGCACTCGTCGTCGGCGATCAGCGTGACCACGCCGATCGGCGGCATCCTCGTCGAGCGCCCGGTCTCGCTCGGGCAAGTGATCCAGCCGGAGGACACCGTCGGAGTCATCCTGAACCTCGCGCAGGTCTGGATGCAGGTCGACGCGTACGAACGTGACCTCTCGCAGCTCGCGATCGGCCAGAAGGTCAGCGCGTTCGTCACCGCGTGGCCCGAGCGCGAGTTCACCGGCGAGATCCAATCGATCGGCGCCATCGTCGACAAGCGATCGCGCACGATCAAGGTTCGCGTCGTCGTGCCCAACGCCGATGGCGCACTCAAGCCCGGCATGTTCGCGAAGGTCGCGCTCGCCGGCAGCAAGGGCGAAGCGCGCGAGGGCTTGTTCGCACCGAGCAGCGCCGTGCAGCGTGATGGCGACAAGTCCATCGTGTTCGTGCCGGTCGGCGACGGCGAGTTTCAGCTCCGCGAGGTGGAGATCGGAGTGAGCGCGGACGGATGGGTCCAGATCACGCGCGGCCTCGCGGCCGGCGAGAAGGTGGTCACGACCGGTGCCTTCCAACTCAAGTCCGAGGCGCGTCGCGACAGCTTCGGCGGACACGAGCACTAGCGATGATCGAACGAGTCCTCGAGTGGTCGCTCAAGAATCGGTTCCTCGTCGTGATCGCGTCGCTGTTGCTCGTCGTCGGTGGTCTCTCGGCGATGATGCGGCTGCCGATCGATGCTGTACCGGACGTGACGAACGTCCAGGTGCAGATCCTCACGTCGTCCCCCGCGCTCGGCCCCGAGGAGGTCGAGAAGCTGATCACCACGCCGGTCGAGCAGGCGATGAGCGGCTTGCCGAGCGTCGTCGAGATTCGCTCGACCTCGAAGTTCGGGCTGTCGGCCGTCACGATCGTGTTCGAGGACGGCACGGACATCTACTTCGCGCGGCAGCAGATCGGCGAACGACTCGCGGCCGCTCGAGAGGCCATTCCTCCGGGCTACGGCGAGCCCGAGATGGGCCCCGTGTCGACGGGGCTCGGCGAGATCCTGCAGTTCGAGGTCCGCCCGATCACCGGCGTCACGATGTCGCCGATGGCGCTGCGGACGATCCTCGAGTGGGAGATCGCACCGCGGTTGCGCACGGTGAAGGGCGTGGTCGAGGTCAACTCGTACGGTGGCGAGCTGAAGACGTACGAGGTCCAGGTGCGTCCCGACGATCTCGCGCGGCTCGACGTCTCGCTCGACCAGGTCGTCGAGGCCCTCCAGCGGAACAACGCGAACGCGGGCGGCGCGTACGTCGAGCACAACGCCGAGCAGTACCTGATCCGCGGCGAGGGTCTCCTCGGTGGCGCGGATGACATCGGCGATGTCGTGGTGCGAGCGAGCGACGCGGGAACGCCCGTGCTCGTGCGTAGCATCGCCACGATCGCGGTGGCTCCGATGGTGCGGCAAGGCGCCGTGACGCGGGACGGACGTGGCGAGGTCGTGACCGGCATCGTGATGATGCGCATGGGCGCCAACTCGCGCGAGGTGGTGACCGAGGCGAAGATCGCGATCGAGACGATGGCGCCCGCGCTCGCGAAGCTCGGTGTGTGGATCGATCCGTTCTACGACCGGACGGATCTCGTGACAAAGACGGTGCACACCGTCGCGAAGAGCCTGATCGAGGGCGGCGTCCTCGTGATCCTCGTCCTTCTCCTCATGCTGAGGAGCCTGCGCGCGGGACTCTTGGTCTCGCTCGTGATTCCGCTGTCGATGCTCGTCGCGTTCCTCGGGATGCGTCGCTTTGGCGTGTCGGGGAATCTCATGTCGCTCGGTGCGATCGACTTTGGCCTGATCGTCGACGGCGCGGTGATCGTCGTCGAGAACTCGGTGCGAATGCTCGCCGAGCGGTCGCATCAGCTCGGCAGGCCCGTGACATCGGAGGAGCGCACGCAGGTCGTGATGCAAGCGAGCCGCGAAGTGCTGCGCTCGGCGACGTTCGGGGTCGTCATCATCGCGATCGTCTATCTGCCGATCCTCACGCTCGTCGGGATCGAAGGAAAGATGTTCGTCCCGATGGCGATGACGGTGCTGTTCGCACTCGCGGGCGCACTCGTCCTCGCGATGACGTTCATCCCCGCTGTGGCCTCGCTCGTCCTGCCGCGAAAGGTCTCGGAGAAGGAAGGGCTCGTCGTCGCGGGCGTGCGTCGCGTGTACGAGCCGGCCTTGCGTCGCGCGCTCGCTCATCGGTGGACCACGCTCGTCGCCGCCATGGTGCTCTTGGCCGGCAGCGCCGTCGTCGGCTCGCGCCTCGGGAGCGAGTTTGTCCCCGAGCTCGACGAGGGCGCGATCGCGATGCAGGCGATGCGGTTGCCGAGCATCTCGCTCGAGGAGTCGGTGCGGCAGACCACCGAGCTCGAGAAGATCGTGAAGCAGTTCCCCGAGGTCACCACGGTGGTCTCCAAGACCGGACGCGCCGAGATCGCGACGGATCCGATGGGCGTCGAGCTCTCGGACATCTTCATCATGCTCGCGCCGCACGACGAGTGGACGACAGCCGAGACGCGCGAAGAGCTGGTCGTCGCGATCGACAAGGCACTCAGACAAGCGCTGCCCGGTCAGAGCTTCAGCTACTCGCAGCCGATCGAGCTCCGCGTCGCAGAGCTCATCTCCGGCGTGCGCTCCGACGTGGCGCTCGAGATCTACGGCGATGACCTCGGCGCGCTCGAACGGATCGCGAAGGCGACGGCGAGCGTGCTCTCGAGAGTTCCGGGCGCCGCCGACGTGAAGGCCGAACAGGTCGCCGGGCTCCCCGTGATGCGCGTGAAGATCGATCGCCGCGCGATCGCGCGGTACGGGATGAACGCGTCGGAGGTGCTCGAGACCATCTCCACCATCGGTGGTCGCGAGGTCGGCATCGTCCTCGAGGGGCAGCGCCGGTTCGCGCTGACGGTGCGCTTCGATCCGGCGTCGCGCGATTCGGTCGACAAGATCAAGGGGCTCAAGGTGCGCTCTCCCAGCGGTGCGCTCGTGCCGATGTCCGAGCTGGCCGACATTGTCATCGAGGATGGTCCCGCGCAGATCAGCCACGAGTCCGGCCGCCGCCGCGTGACCGTCGAGCTGAACGTTCGCGGCCGCGACCTCGGCGGGTTCGTCGCGGATGCAAGGGAGGCGGTCGAGTCCGCGGGCGTGATCCCACCGGGCTACTTCACGGATTGGGGCGGTGGGTTCGAGAACCTCGAAGCTGCGACCAAGCGGTTGGCGATCGTGGTCCCGCTCTCGCTCGCGCTGATCTTCGTGATGCTCTACGCGGCGACGGGCTCGGCTCGGCTCGCCGCACTCATCTATCTCGACGTCCCGTTCGCCGTCACCGGCGGTCTGCTCGCGCTCGCGATTCGCGGAATGCCGCTCTCGATCTCGGCAGGCGTTGGCTTCATCGCGCTGTTCGGCGTCGCCGTGCTGAACGGGCTCGTCCTCGTGAGCTACCTCGAGGAGCGACGACGCGCTGGACTCTCGGGACGCGACGCCGCGTACGAGGGAGCGCGCGTCCGGTTGCGACCGGTGCTCGTGACGGCGCTCGTCGCATCGCTCGGCTTCGTTCCGATGGCGATCGCATCGGGCGCTGGTGCGGAGGTGCAGAAGCCGCTCGCGACGGTCGTGATCGGCGGGCTGGTCACGTCGACGCTGCTCACGCTGCTCGTGCTGCCGACGCTCTACGCGTGGCTCTTGTCGAGGAGTCGAACGGGCTCGCCACGCTCACCCTGACCGGTCACAGACCATCGAGCAGATCGTCGATCTTCTCGAGCCCACTCCCGGTGATGAATCGGCGCATGAGGTCACCAGCCTGCGCGGCGACACGAATGCCGAGCAGCTCGAACACGTGCTTTCGTCCTGCGCGAAAGAGGCGCTCGTCGAGACGCTTCCACACGTCGAACATCGCGGGCTCTTGCAGCGGCCACACGGCGACCTTGGGTGTTGGCGCGTTCGAGCGCTCGAGGATCACGTTCACCGCGCGGCGGCCCGCTTCGTTCGCGCCTTCCATCGTCGCGAGGTTCGTGTGCGTACGCACGTAGTCCGACGCCAGCGTGAGGTTGCGGATCGCGGTGCCGGCCTCGGGGCGCAGATCCCACGCGCCGGGTGGGTGCACGAGCAAGCGATTGCGATTGGTCGGCGGAAGACCGCGCGAGTAATCCAGATCCGTGTCGAGGTGCCACGAGTGAAGGAGCTCGTCGCGCAGCACGTCCTCGGTGCGCCCGTGATCGCTGTTGAGGGCTGCCTTCATCTGCATCCACACTTCCTTCGCGACCTCGTCCGGTGTGCAGAGCTTTGCGGGCTTGGTGATGTACGTGCCCGGAGTGTCCCACTCCGCGATGTCGACGGAGATCAGCCCGCCGACCTCACCGTCGCCGTACCGCCGACGAAACAGCCCGAGGTCATCCCAGAACTGCGGCTGCGAGATCGACGTCAGGCCCCACGGTGAGTCGGGATAGAACAGGTGCCCGCGAACGAGCCGGATGTCCTCGTAGAGGAAGTACTGGATGCCGACCATCCACGACACGAGCTTGTCGATGTTCGCGACGCGCAGTCGCGCGAGCACCGGATCCACCTCGGCCATGTCCGGCGTGATCAAGGACGGGACCACGTCGAGGGGAACGGCGAGCACGTAATAGTCCGCGCGGGCCTTGCGCCCGTCGCGCAGCGTCACGCCGGTGATCTCGTCATCGACGGTCTCGAGCGACGCGACGCCCACACCGCTGTGGAGGCGCACGCCCACGCTCGAGAGATGCTCGATCCATGGATCGAACCACATCTCGCTCGTCGGTCCGCCCATCGTTCGGTCGTTGGTCGAGCCGCTCCCCGCGTAGTCGAGGATGAGCTGCATCGAGATCGATCCGAGCGTGAGCGCGGAGCCCACCGCGGGATCCATCGCGACCATCGTGCGCGGCACGGCGCGAAGCTGGCGCTGAAACTCGGGCGAGTAGAGATCGCCTTCGAGGAACTGCCACCACGACATGTACTCGTACTGGCCGAGGCGCCGCGCGTCGCTCGACGTGAAGAACTGGAGGAACTTCGCCGAGAACAGCGCGACGTCGCCGGGATCGAAGTCGAGCTCGCGGAAGAACAGGTTGAGCGCGTCGACGACCTCGTACGGCTTTGCGAGCTTGCGCCGCGCGAAGCGAAACCACGTGACCTCGTCGACGAGGGCGATCGCGCTCTCGCTCGTCTCGCGCAGCCGATCGGCGACGTTGCCGCTCTTCGTGGGGATCCTGCGCATCGTGTCCACGACATGCGTGTAGAAGCGCGGGTAGAAGCGGAAGCCGTGCTCGCCGGGAAGATCGCGGCGGCCGTTGGTCCCCGAGCCCTCCACGGGCTGCGAGCGCGCCTTGCCGCCCCAGCTCGAGCCTGCGTCGTATACGTCGACGGAGAAGCCGCGCTCGGCGAGCTCGTGCGCGGCCGTCAGTCCGCCGATACCTCCTCCGATCACGATCACCGAGGGCATGGGAAGCGATTATTAGTACACGATTCCGCCGGTGCTCCAGCGGACGGCCTCCGCGAGCGAGCCGAGATCGACAGCGTTTCCGCGCAACCGCTCGATGATCAGACGGTCGAGCCTGCTCCCACACCGCGCCGCCGCGATCGATGCGGTGTCGAGAACGCGCGCGGCCTTTGCGGTATCGCCGAGGCGTAGCTCTGCTTGCGCGCGCAGCCTGAGCGCGGTGACCGCATAGAACGAGACGCGGCCGAGCCTCTCGAGGCGCTTCGCGCGCGCACGTGCGCGGCGCGCGGACTCGCGATCCGCGCGCCCGATCTCGGCGGTCGCGATGAGGATCTCGATCATCGCTGACACCGCGGGCAGCGCACCGATCCACTCGCGGCGTGCGTGGGCCGCGAGCTCGTGCCCCAGCGCCTCGGCGCGCGGCCAATCGCCGTCGACAAGAGCGAGCTCCGCGCCGAACAGCTGGCGATAGATCTCGGGGAGGCCACGCTTGGCAACGCGCGCGTGTGCGATGTCGTGCTCCGCGGCGCGCGCGGCGTCGATCCTTCCGTCGAGGAGCAGCGCGCGCGCGCGATACGAGCCGATCAGCGCGCGCGCGAACAGATCGTCGCTGGTCTCCACGAGCTCGTCGAGGATCGCGACCGCGCGCGACGGTTCACCCGCGTAGTACTCGCCGAGGGCTTCGTACGTTCGCAGGAACGACGCTTCCCACGACTTCTCGAGGCCCAGCCTCAGGCAGATGCGATGGCCCTCGCCGTGCGAGCGCCGCATCGTGTCCCAGTCGCCGCGGATCGTCGCGAGGATCCCGGTGGCGCCGGCGGCCACCATGCGCGGATACGGAGCACCGCTCTTCGCCGCGATGGCGATCGCGCGATCACCGTAGCGGCCGAGCGACGAGATCGCGATGTACACCGATAGCATCGCCATACCCGTGGCGTGGTTGTCGCGATCGCCGGTGCGATCCGCCACCGCGACGGAGCGCACGACATACTCGAACGCTTCGATGGGGTAGGGCGTGGACAGAAAGCTCGCGATCACGCGATACGCGGCCGCGAGAACGTCGTCGGCAGGCGCAGTCGCGCGCATCGGCAGTGGCGAGAGCCAGCGCGCCATGACGCCGAGCGTACGTGCGGTGCTCGTGAGGCGGCTCTTCGCGCGCGGTTCGCCGCGCCGCGCGAGCACACCGTCGAGGATCGCGAGTCCGCGCTCGAGCTCGCCGAGCTTGATGAACGACTCGGCCGCGCGCACGCGCCACGTCTCGCCGCCGTCCGGCGCGCTGTTCGCGAGGCGCTCGTACGCGTCCGCCGCTTCCGCGAGCTTTCCGCCGAGGAACAAGCACTCGGCGCGCTGCTGCTGGCAGTGGGTCTCGCCCAGCGCGATCGCGCGCTCGTACCAATCCGAGGCAACGGCCCACGCGAGCTGGGCACGCGCATCGTCGGCGGCGACGATCGCCCAGCGCGCCGCTCGCGGATCGCCAGCGTGCTCGTAATGATGCGCGAGCTGCTCTGGCTC
>JAEYYV010000149.1 GCA_023428295.1 Pseudomonadota bacterium | reverse complement strand
AAACAGGATGATCCTCAACGCTCGCGTTCGAGATCCATCGAGAAACACCCGGACGCCGCATCGGTGGGCAAGGTTGTTCCGCGAAGCTCGGCGGAAGACGGCGCGACGTCACCCACGCCACGATCCGCGGATCGGTCGCGTGATCCTCGAGCCTACCGACCGAGACACGAGTGCCCACGTGGGCGCAGACGCTGCGATGGACCAAGGCCGCGATGACCACTTGGCGCCGCGATGTCGGCCGCACGACGCATGACGCCCTCCTGGAGATCCCTTCAAACAGGATGATCCTCAACGCTCGCGTTCGAGATCCATCGAGAAACACCCGGACGCCGCATCGGTGGGCAAGGTTGTTCCGCGAAGCTCGGCGGAAGACGGCGCGACGTCACTCAACGCCACGGTCCGCGGATCGGTCGCGCGGGCCGACAGCCCACGTGGGCGCAGTTGCGACACTGCGTTGACCTCGAGCTCTCGACGACGTACGCGCATTGCTTCGAACGCCATCTGCCAGATCGTCGACGATCATCGCGATCATCGCGATCATCGCGATCATCGCGACCATCGTGACCATCGCGACCATCAACAACATCGTTCGCGGCCATCGCAACATCGTTGGCCATCGCAGCATCGTCGCGACGCGCGAGCCGGCTCGACCCGCGTAGCAACCGCGCTCCCCCGAGAAACCTCAATCGAGCTCACCCCGTACGCTGTGTTCGAGATCCATCGAGAAACATCCGGACGTCACATAGACGGGCAAGGTTGTTCCGCGAAGCTCCTCGGAAGACGGCGCGACCTCACCAACACCACGATCCGCGGATCGGTCGCGCGGGCCGACAGCCCACGTGGGCGCAGTTGCGACACTCGCGTTGACCTCAAGCTCTCGACGACGTACGCGCATTGCTTCGAACGCCATCTGCCAGATCGTCGGCGATCATCGCGACCATCGCGACCATCGCGACCATCGCGACCATCAACAACATCGTTCGCGGCCATCGCAACATCGTTGGCCATCGCAGCATCGTCGCGACGCACGACCCGGTTCGACGCGCGTAGCAACCGCGTCCCCCGAGAAACCTCAATCGAGCTCACCCCGTACGCTCGTGTTCGAGATCCATCGAGAAACATCCGGACGCCGCGAAGCTCGGCGGAAGACGGCGCGACGTCACTCAACGCCACGATCCGCGGATCTGACCTCGAGCTCTCGACGACGTACGCGCATTGCTTCGAACGCCATCTCTGCCAGATCGTTGCGACCATCGCAGTATCGGCCGGCACCATCGCGGCATCGTTCGCGGCCATCGCAGCATCGTCGCGACGCACGATCCGGGCTCGGCCCGCGCAGCAACCGCGCTCCCCCTCGAGAACATCAACCGAGCGTGCTCGAGATCCATCGAGAAGCTCCGGACGTCACATCGACGGGCAACGGTGTTCCTCGAAGCTCACTGTCGCGCGGGCCCACGTGGGCGCAGTCGCGACACTCGCGTCGACGACGCACGCGCGCATGCTGCGAACGCGATCTCTGCCAGATCGTTCGCGACCATCGCAACATCGTCGAGACACTGGGTCTAGATCCCTCAAACGAGGCTCGAGAAACCCGACATCACCCACGCCACGATCCGCGGATCGAGCGCGCAGCCCTATGCCCAGCAAGCTCCGACCCACTTCAACCGCGCCTCGCCGCATCGCCCACCGCGGCTTTGGCGATCGCGAACACCTCGTCGAGCATCGGCTCCGTCAGGCGCCCCGTGAACGTGTTCTGCTGGCTCACGTGATAGCTGCCGACCAGCGTGTACGGCCCGACGGCGATCGCGCGGCCATGCGCGAACTTCGGTTTCGGCGCGCCGATCACGTGACCGTTTCGCGCGGCCGCGAGCAGGAAGCCGTCCCAGGCGAAGGCGCCGAGGGCGATCACCGCGCGCACGTTCGCGAGCAGGGCGAGCTCGCGCGCGAAGTACGGCACGCAGCGATCGCGCTCGACGGGCGTCGGCTTGTTGTCCGGCGGCGCGCAGCGAACGATGCACGCGACGTAGGCGTCGGTCAGCGCGAGGCCGTCGCGAAGGTCGCGAGATGCTGCTTGGTTCGCGTAGCCCGCGCGGTGGAGGGCCGCGTAGAGCCAGTCGCCGCTGCGATCGCCGGTGAACACGCGGCCCGTGCGGTTGGCACCGTTCGCGGCGGGGGCGAGCCCGACGACGAGGAGGCGCGCGGTGGCGTCGCCGAAGCCGGGAACGGCGCGCGCCCAGTACGACTCGCCGGCGTGCCGCTTGGGTGGGGCCTTCGCGATCGCTTCGCGACACTTCACGAGACGCGCGCACTTGCGGCAGCTCGTGATCTCCGTCGAGAGCGCTCGCAGCGTCACGCAGCGAGCATACGCGAGGTGATCACCACATCGCGGTGTAGCCGAGGTTGAACTGGATGGAGCTCGTGAGGGCGACGACGCTGACGCCATCGCTGTTCTCCATCCGATCGATCGTCGTGTACTGGTACGAGATGGAGGGCGTGAGCACGCCGGAGCGGCCGACCATCACGTTCGCGCCGAGGCGCGGGGCGAGCGCGAAGCCGGTGCCCATGTTGGCGATGTGCGACGCGCCGAGGCCGAGGCCGAGGAAGCCGAAGACGGAGCGGTTGAACGGCAGGTGGTAGCTCGGCTCGAGGAGCGCGGACCAGAGGGTGGCGGAGGGCGAGTCGCCGGCCTTGATGTTCGAGATGGAGAGGATCGCGGACAGCTCGAGGTTGTCGGCGAAGAACCAGCCGACGGTCGGCGAGAAGTTGATGTTGCGATAGTCGGAGGCGAAGGTGAAGCCCGCGGAGCCGCCGAGCGCGAGGACGCCCGCGCGGCCGTAGCCGACCACGCCACCGATGCCCGCCTGGCTGACGATGCCGCCAGCGGGCAGCGCGGGGGCGGCGACGGGCGGGGCGACGTCGTTGTCCGACCGCGACGGTGGCAAGGCGGACGTGGGCGTGGGCGGCGCCGTGGCAGCGGGTGTCTCGGTGGGCTCGGGCGTCACCGGCGCGTCGTCGACAGGTGCGGGAACCGGATCGTCGGGGGGAAGCGGCGCGTTCTGCGCGAGGGCGACCGACGATGCGAACAGGACAGAGGCGAAGACAGAAGGAGCAAGCCGCATGATGAACGGTCGTAGGAGCAACGCGCAGACCACTCGCAAGTTGCTCGATCTATACGGAGACCCTGCGCACAAACGCTCGAGTCCGCGCGTGCACTGCCGCACGGTGGTTCAGCGCCGCGCAGGCTGACGCACCTGACGAACGCGCGCATCGCGCCTAACAACTCCGCACGTGCGACCTGACGCTCGAGGGAGTGCGACAGCGACGCGAACGCCGCACGTCGCGTGTCACGTGCGTTGATCGCGCGGACATGTACGACGGCGATCCATCCGCGTACTCGTGGATGAATGAACCGTTTCGCGATGTCGGGGATGTTGTTCGCAGCGGTGGCTGCGGTGAGTGTTCACGAGGCGCGCGCGCAGTCGGCAACGACGGGTGCGATCGAGGGCCGCGTGTTCGACGCGAAGACTGGCGAAGCGAAGGTCGGTGTAACGGTGTGGGCGATCGGGCCGACGGGCGAGCCGCAGACCGCGATGACCGACGAGCGCGGCACGTACAAGATCACGGAGCTGTTGCCGGGACGCTACGAGGTCACGTTCTACGTCGACGACATCACGATCACGCGCAAGCACATCGATGTTCGCCCGAACGACACGGTGAACCTGTTGCAGAAGGTGAAGGGTACGGAGCTGCCGGGCACGGTGTTCGAGATCCACGATCGCCCGCCGCAGATCCGGCAGGACAGTCCCGAGAAGAAGGAGGTCTACGGGGAGCGCGATATTCGCCACACCCCCAACCCGGGTCGCGACATCGCGGGCGTCGCGGGGAACACGCCGGGCACGCACAACGATGGTGTCGGGTTGGCGGTGGGTGGAGCGACCGGTCTGGAAAATCGGTTTCTCGTCGACGGGATCGACATCACCGGGCTCACGTACGGGCAGCAGGGGACGCCCGTGCTGAGCGAGTTCGTCGAGCAGATCGAGGTCATCTCGGGCGGGTTCGATGCCGAGTGGGGTCGCGCGATCGGCGGCATCATCAATGTCGTCACGAAGTCGGGGACGAATACGCTGCGCGGTAGCGTGTTCGGAACGTACACGCCGGGGTTTCTCACGCGGCGTGGAATGTCGACGCCGGTGAACGCGAGCTCGATCGACGTGGAGGCGAATCGCGCGTACGCGATGGACTTCGGCGCGGAGGTGTCGGGGCCGATCGTCAAGGACAAGCTGTTCTTCTTCGTCGGCTTCGCGCCGCAGCTGGGGCGCACGGATTACACGCGCATCACCAAGCGGCAGACGGATTGCCGCACGCTTCTGCCCAGCGGTCAGCTCAGCACCTGCGATGCGCGCCTGGCGAGCCAAGGTGGCTTCGCCGACGGTGCGCCCGACATCGATCCGTCGACAGGCTTCTACATCACGGATGTCGTCGACACCGACGTGCGCGCGGCGACGTCGCAGCAGTACTCGGCGATCGGAAAGCTGAACCTCGCGGTGACGCCGAAGGATCAAGCGATGCTGTCGGTCATCGCGGTGCCGAGCCGGAGCGAGACGCCCGGCCTCTATGGGCTACCGACGAGCGGTGGCCGCGCGAGCGGGCTCACGACGGATGTCGCCGCGCGGTGGACGTCGAAGCTGAACGACGACAAGACAGAGGTCCAAGCGATCGTGGCGTGGCATCGCGCGACGGCGAACAGCGGCTCGATCGATCCGTCGCTGGATAACGAGCCGCGACAGATCCTGCGTGACGGGAACCTCGGCTTGTGGAGCCAGCTCGGCGGGGAATCGCAAGCAACGGCAGATGGCTGCACCGACGGCGTGCTCGGCAGCGCGGATCCGTATCCGAACATCACGAACTGCCCGATGAACAGCGTGACGTACGCGATCGGTGGGCCGGGCGCGCTGCGGCGCGATCGCGAGGATCGACGCATGGGGCGCGTGACGGTCACGCATCGCGCGAAGCTGCTCGGTAGTCACGAGCTCAAAGCGGGCCTCGATCTCGAGCAGGACGTGAAGACGACCGCGCGGCTGTTCTCGGGTGGCGCGTTCATCCAGAACAGCGTCGGTGCGGGGCAGATCGACATCACGCGGTGGGTGCAGCTCGCGCCGCTGGGCAGCACGGATCCGCGCTTCGATCAAACGTGCCGCACGCCGGATCCGTCGCCGTCGGGTGCAACGAGTGGTCAGCTGGCGTTCGCGTGCGACTACATCTCGGGCGTGCCCGGCGCGCCGCACACGATAGTCGAGGGCGAGTCGGTGAACTGGGCGGCGTTCCTTCGCGATTCGTGGCGCCCGTGGACGAACCTGACGATCAACGCGGGCCTGCGCTACGAGGAGCAGCGCATGCGCTACGCGCAGAATCTACAGAACACCACGGATGCGCTGACGGGCGCGCTCCTCGGCAAGAACGCGATGACGCTGAAGGGGAACTGGGCGCCGCGCCTCGGCGTGATCTGGGATCCGAGCGAGGAGGGTCGGTCGAAGGTGTACGCGTCGTGGGGTCGCCACTTCGAGTCGATCCCGATGGACATCAACGATCGCTCGTTTGGCGGCGAGGTCAGCTACGTGCAGACGTACAACGCGGGCGCGGGTCAGCCGTGCGGTCCGTCGGATCCGCGGCTCGGTGGTCCGGACGGCAAGGGATGCCTGGAGTCGACGGCGTTGCCCGCGCACGAGCAGCTCCTCGGTTCGAGTGGTGTGCTCGTGGCGCCGGGTATCCAGGCGCAGTACATGGACGAGCTGCTCGTCGGCGCCGAGTATCAGCTCGCCGAGGACATCAAGATCGGCGTGTCGTATCAGAACCGCCGGCTCGGTCGCGTGATCGAGGACGTGTCGACCGACGGTGCGCAGACGTATCTGATCGCCAATCCGGGCGAGTGGTCCGAGGCGGAGCAGCGAAAGCTCGAGGAGCGCGTCGCGCGCACGGACGATCCGATCGCGAAGGGCCGCATGCAGCGCCAGCTCGACATGTACAAGGGCATCCGCATGTTCGACAAGCCGACGCGTAGGTACGACGCGCTCGAGGTGTCGATCCAGCGGCGCTTCTCGAACGGCCTCATGCTGAAGGGCGCGTACACGCACTCGCGTACCGTGGGTAACTACCCGGGCAGCGTGTCGTACGACAACGGGCAGATCGATCCGAACATCTCGTCGCAGTACGACCTCATCGAGCTGCTCTCCAATCGCTACGGCAAGCTGCCGCAGGATCGTCCGCACAGCGTGAAGATCGACGGCAACTACACGTTCACGTGCCTGAAGGATCACCTCGTCACGCTCGGCACGCGCATTCGGTTCCTGTCCGGGATTCCGATGAACGCGCTCGGTGCGCACGGCGTGTATGGCCCCGACGAGTCGTTCCTCTTGCCGCGCGGGGCGATGGGACGCACCGAGTACGAACACGGCATCGACGTGCATCTCTCGTACGGAAAACAGATCTCCAAGACGATGACGGCAGAGGTCTATTTCGACGTGTTCAACATCTACAACAAGCAAGGTACGTTCGACACGGACCAGACGTATGCGCCGCCAGTGCGACTCTCGGCCCAAGGCGGCGGCTCGAGTGAGAACAACGTGAATCCGATCGTCGGTGGTCAGTACGAGGATCTGATCTGGGCAAAGACCGTCGACGGGCAAGGGAACGAGTCGCCGGTGCCGACGGCGCGCAATCCCAACGTTGGAAAGACCGCGAGTCGCTACGCGCCTACATCTGCGCGAATCGGGTTCCGCTTGACGTTCTAGTCACGGCGCACACCGTTCCTGCGCGGCTGGGCACCATTCAGCGATCCCTGCGTCGTCCTGTCGCTAGACCGTCGATCGCACGGGGGTATAGGAATTGCTGCGGGAGGGCCTCATGCGATCGATCCGCAAGGTTGTTGTCCTGGGTGCAAACGGTGCGATGGGTTCGGGGGCCGGTGCGGTGTTTGCCGCTGCTGGAATTCCAACAGTATTCCTCGCGCGGACCGTCGAGAAAGCAGACGCCGGGCGCGCACGCGCGGATCAGCTGACGAAAGGAACGATCGCACCGTCGACGATCACCTGCGGCAACTACGAGCAGGATCTGGCGAGCGCGCTCGCCGACGCGGACTTCGTGCTCGAGGCGGTGTCGGAAGATCTCGGCACGAAGCGCGAGGTGTTCGCGCAGGTCGATAGGCTTCGCAAGGACGACACGATCGTGGCGACGGTGTCGTCAGGTCTCTCGATCGCTGGCATGTGCGCGGATCGCAGCGAGAGCTTCCGCAAGAACTTCCTCGGCGTGCACCTGTTCAACCCGCCCACGATCATTCGCGGCTGCGAGGTCATTCCCCACGCGGGAACGGATCCGGGAGTCGTGGCCGTGGTGCGCGACTTCCTGACGAACGTGTGTGACCGCGAGGTCGTCGAGTGCGCGGATACGCCCGCGTTCGCCGGTAATCGCCTCGGCTTCAAGGTGCTGAACGAGGTCGCGCAGCTGGCCGAGGAGCACGGCGTCGCGTTCATGGATCAGCTCGTCGGTCCGCACACCGGACGCGCGCTGCCGCCGCTCGCGACGATCGATCTCGTCGGCTGGGACGTGCACAAAGCGATCGTCGATAACCTGTACGCGAAGACGTACGACACGTGTCGACAGACGTTCGTGTTGCCCGCGTACATGCAGCGCGGAGTCGATCGCGGTCACCTCGGCCGCAAGACGCGCGACAAAGGCGGCTTCTTCCGCGTCGAGGGGAGAGGCGCCGACGCGAAGCACTTCGTGCTCGAGCCCGCGACGGGCGAGTACAAGCTGCTCGCCGAGGTCGCGCCGCCGATGCCCGCGTTCGTCGAGAAGATGAAGGCTGCGATCAAGACCGGTGGGCACGCGGGCGCGATGGAGGTGCTGTGCGCCGCGGAGGGTCGCGAGGCGACGCTGCTCCGGCAGGTGGTGCTCGGTTACATCTCGTACGGCCTGGGCCTCGTCGGCGAAGTGGTCGAGCGCCCGCGCGATATCGACCGGATCATGGGATTTGGATTCAACTGGGCGCCGCCGAGCGTGCTCGTCGATGCGATCGGCCCCACGCGCACGATCACGCTGCTCGAGCGCGCGAAGTTGCCGGTTCCTCGTCCGATCGTCGAAGCGGCTTCGCACCAACGAGCGATGTTCAACGAGCCGTCGGTGGATAGCGCTCGATTCTTCGTCGTCGCCGCATGATACTGCGAGCTTGGGTCGCTTCTTCACTGCCGATTACGTAGAGCGCTGCGAGCTGCGCGACGGAACGCGCGTGCTGATGCGCCTGCTCACGCCCGAGGATCGCGAGTCGCTGCGGCAGGGATTCGATGCGCTCTCGCCCGAGTCTCGCTACGCGCGCTTCCTCGCACCGAAGTCGTCGCTGACCGATGCGGAGCTCGATTACCTCTGCAACATCGATCAGGAGAGTCACTTCGCGATGGGCGCGGTGGTCGAGGATGGCGATGGCCACGGCGGCATCGTCGGCGCGGGGATCGCGCGGTTTATCCGGATTCCCGACGAGCACGCATGCGCCGAGGCGGCTGTCGCGGTCGCCGATGCGATGCAAGGCCGCGGGCTCGGCAAGCTGTTGTTCATGCGCTTGTGCGCGGCCGCAGAGGAGCGCGGCATCGAGCGCTTCGCGTGCGAGGTGCTCGGCTCGAACACGTCGATGGCGACGCTCATCGAGCGCATCTGCCCGGGGCGCGAGATCGAGGTCTCGCACGGCGTGATGAAGATCGATATGCCGCTGCCCAACGTCACGCCGACGCAGCCGCCGACGAGCCCGTCGCCACCCGGCGGTTTGTACGCGCTGCTGCGGATGGCGGCCGAGAACGCGATCCAATGGACCGAGTCGGTCCGTAAGTTTTGGTCGCGCGACTAGCATACTGTCGGTGTATGCGGGTCTTGGTGTTGATCGCGCTGGTCGGTTGTGGCGGTAGCTCGAAGGAGCCAGCGAAGCCCGAGTGCCTCGATTGCGGGCTCGGTCCAGGAGGCGTGCACGGCGATGATGCGTTCGTCGAACAGAAGACGCGCACGATGCTGTGCGAGCGAGCGCGGGTTCACGCGAGCGCCGAGTGCCCGCCGTTCGATCGCATGAATCCGACGCTGCTCGAGACCTGCAGCGTCGTGACGAGCTTCCAGCTCGCAGGCATGGATCGATGCTTGGGCGAGAACGGGTGTGATGCGTTGGCGGCGTGCTTCGACACGACGCGCGCGGCAACGAACCCACCAGCGTATCGCGGTCCGACGCGCGCGTGCGAGCTGCCCGGGGAGCACGACGACCTCGCGTATCCGGCGGCCGTGTCGCGTGACGAGATCGCCGACAGCTACGGCGCTACGGATCGCACGTACGCAGACTCACCGTCGTCGAGAGAGAAGCCGATCGAGGTGTGCGGTTTCCCCGCGGCAGGTGCGTGGCTCGCGCGGATCACGTGCACCGATGGCTCGCGCCCGTTTCCCACGCGCAGCGATGCGGATCGCGCGCGCGTCGGCAACGTCGGTGGGGGCGGACGCTGCGGCCGCATCGTCGATCACTACCGAGTCGAGTGCCCCGAGAAGCAGTACGACATCTACATCGACGCATACCGATGCCCGAAGTGACAGACATCGAGCGGTTTCGCGCGAACCGCCAGGACGAAGTGGACAGCGCGGCGCAGTACCACGCGATGGCGGCATCGGAGCCCGATCCGGACGTGGCCAAGATCTATCGCGAGCTCGCCGCCGTCGAGGAGAAGCACGCGGCGTTCTGGGAGGAGCAGCTGCGCAAGGCGGGCGTGGATCCGGGGCCGCGCAAGCCGAGCTGGCGCGCGCGCGTACTCGCGTGGACGTCGCGTCGCTTCGGGGCACGCAGCGTGTTGCCGACGATCGCGCAGCGCGAGATGCAGTCGCGCGACGAGTACGCGGATCAACACGAGACCGCGCACACGCGAATGCCGGCGCAAGAGCGATCGCACGCGCGCGTGCTCGCGTCGCTCGAGAAGCGGCGGCGCGGCGCACCGGGCAGCGAGCTCGCGCGCATCGAGGGGCGCCATCGCAACGTCGGCGGCAACGCGCTGCGTGCGGCGGTCCTCGGCGCCAACGACGGGCTGTGCTCGAACCTCTCGCTGGTGATGGGCATCGCGGGCGCGACGACGCAATCGAACGTGATCCTGGTGACGGGAAGCGCGGGTCTCATCGCGGGCGCGTGCTCGATGGCGCTCGGCGAGTGGATCAGCGTGACCTCCGCGAAGGAGCTGGCCGAGCGAGAGCTACGTACGGAAGCGGCCGAGCTCGCGTCCGCGCCCGAAGAGGAACGCGAAGAGCTCGAGCTCATCTATCAAGCAAAAGGCATCGCGAAGGACGAAGCGAAGCAGATGTCCGAGGCGGTGATCGCGGATCAAGGCGCGGCGCTCGACGTGCTCGCGCGCGAGGAGCTCGGTCTCGATCCCGAGGATCTCGGTGGCAATCCGTGGACAGCGGCGGGCACCTCCTTCGTGCTGTTCGCGATCGGCGCGATCATCCCGCTCGCGGCGTTCCTGTTCTCCTCGGGCATCACCGCGATCGTGATCTCGGCCGCGATGTCCGCGCTGGCGCTGTTTGGCATCGGCGCCGCGATCACGATCTTCACCGGGCGCCCCGCCCTGACCTCGGGGCTGCGCCAGCTGGTCCTCGGGCTCGCCGCTGCCGGGCTCACTTTCGGGGTGGGCCACCTCTTGGGTGTGGCTGTTTCCTAGGCGCTCGCCGACGGCGAGAGGCAGCCGGTTCGTATACCGGGGGCTGCGGATCAAACCCCCAGGCTCCGATCGGATCGGCGGAACCTCCGGAGATCTCGATCACCTACGAGTGGCACGTGGGCTGCTGAAACGAACCTCGTCCCCTTCACCAAGGACACCCCCGCCCATGTCGAACCCGAAGCCCCCCAAGCCCACCGTCCCCGAACAGCTCTCTGCCATCGACCCCACGGCCCTCCAGGGCGTGACGGGTGGTAGCTCCGTCGCCAACGAGACCAACGCGCTGCTCGGTCAGGTCAACGACATCCTGGGATCGATCACCAGCATCAAGAGCTCGGCAAACAACGCCAACTTGAAGCCCCAGGAGATGATGCTGTTCATGATGCTGCTCCAGCAGCGGAATCAGCAGCAGCAACCCGCCACTGTCACGGTCGCCGCACCCCCGTGGTGGGGTGGCGGTCGCAGGTGGTGATCCGCGTCCTGGACGCCACGGTGGGCGCGTGATGGAGTGAGATCCACATGCGACCGCTCCGTCCAGTAGTGCTGTTCCTCGCCGGCCTCGCTGGAGCCTGCGGTGACGACGGGATGTCCACGCCCACGGACTCCCAGATGCCCGAAGACTCCGGGGACGAGATCGACGCTCCTCCCCCTCCACCGGGATGCGATCACTCGGAGGCCGACGACGACGGCAACGATGACGTCACACAGAACGGCACACCGGAGCTGACAGGACTTTCACTCACGGCGGCTGCGGGGAAGGTGATCTGCGGAACGGTCAGCCCGGATCACTACGACGGCAGCGACGGGACCGTCGATGTCGACGGGTTCGCGCTGCAGGTGCCGGCGGGTCCGGTCCTCGTCACGCTCTCCGGTACCGGCCTCGAGACGCTCGGTGAAGCGAAGCTCGGGATCTATAGCGGTGCGGGGTTCACGACGATCGAAGCGGAGGAACCGCTCGTCGGATCGCACGCGGCGGTGATGCTCGATCTCGCCGCGGGCGCGTACGAGGTCGCGCTGATCGCGGAGAACGGAACCGCGATCACGGCGCCGATCTCGTACAAGATCAAGATCTCCGTCGACACGCCCGCGACTCGCTGCCCGAAGATCACGGGCGCGGCGAACTACACGGAGAGCACCGCGAACAACGACACGATCCAGATCACGTACGCGGGCGGGACGATGATCACCCAGACCGCGTCCGCGGCCGACGGTCCCGAGGCAACGGGCATCAACCTCCTGCCCGGCTTCGCGGCGCGCATCAGCGGCAACATCGCGGCGACGGGACAGACCGGCGATTACAAAGATCCGGACACGTACGCCTTCACGACGGGAGCAGGCGTCGATTCGCTGACGGTCCGGCTCAACTGGGCCGGCAACGCGGACCTCGATTGGTTCCTGTTCAAAGGCGGACTCCCGGCGGTCGCGCGCAGAGCGACCTCGAGCTCCGTCGAGGACGAGATGCTGACGGTGAGCGTCTTGCCGAACACGACCTACTGGATCTTCACCGGCATGTTCAAAGACAGCACCGCGCCGAAGCCGTATGACCTGTCTCTCTGCGGCGCGACCTTCACGCCGCCCTGACGGTGCGTGACCGATCCGCCGAGGTGATCCGCGGTATATCCGCGGCATGTTGAAGCGAACGAGCACCGCCGTCTGGCAAGGCACCGGGCCCAAGGGCACCGGATCGATCTCCACCCTCTCTGGCGCCCTGAAGGATCAACCGTACGGCTTCAGTGCCCGGTTCCAATCCGAGGACGGCAAGGCCGGCACCAACCCCGAGGAGCTGATCGCTGCGGCGCACGCATCGTGCTTCACGATGGCGACGGCGTTCCAGATCACCAACGCGGGTCACGAGCCCAAGGAGCTGAAGACGCTCGCGACGGTGAACATGGAGAAGCAGGACATCGGCTTCACGATCGTGCGCATCGATCTCGAGATCGAAGGCACCGTCCCCGGCATCACCGCCGAGCAGTTTCAGACCTTCGCGGAGAATGCGAAGAAGGGCTGCCCGATCTCGCGCGCCCTCGCGGCGGTCCCCGAGATCACGCTCAAGGCCACGTTCCACGCCTGATCGATCTGGTGCGCTCGCGCGATCCGCACGCCGTCGGTGGCTGGCGCTACGAGGCGCATCTGTCGGTGCTGGTCCAGCCGTACGTCTCGCCGAGCACAGCGGAGCGGCGAGCGCGCGCGGCGATC
>JAEYYV010000071.1 GCA_023428295.1 Pseudomonadota bacterium | reverse complement strand
GCGGGTGATCCGGTCGTGCGCCCCCTCCTCGCAGCGGGTGCGGCGGCGGCCGTCGACAAGGCCGCTCCGCTCGCCGAGCTCGACGTCGTGCTTCGCGACGTCTTCGCGGGTCGCGCGACGGCCGGTCGTCCGTCTCGGCCACCCGCGACGAGCGCGCGCGAGCTCCTGAGCGCGCGCGAGCACGCCGTGTTCTGCGCGCTCGCACGCTGCGCGACGCCCAAGGAGGTCGCCGCCTCGCTCGGCATCGCGGCCTCCACCGTCTACTGCCACATCGAGCGCATCCGGCAGAAGCTCGGCGTGCAGACGCTGCAAGAGATCGTCGCCCGCGCCTACGCCGAGCACTCGTAACAATTACGATATCGACGCGCCGCACGCGCTCGTACGCTGGCGGGCGATGAACTCTTGGATCGCTCTCATGTTGTTGCTCGTGGCGGCCTGTGGTGGAGACGACGGCCAGACGACGGTCGACGCGGCGCCGGGCGGCGGCGCGGACGCGTCGACGGTCGATGCCGCGATCGATGCGCCACCGGGGCCGCCGAACGCCCAGATCGCCGGCATCTGGGATCTCATGTCGCCGAGCTCGACCTGCAACATCAGCTTCTCCGACGGCTTCGAGGCGGACCCGGTGCCGGGCAGCGACTACAACTTCACGCTGACGCTCAACGACGGCAACCCGTCCCGGCCCGTGCTGACGTGCGCCCTCAGCGTCAGCACGCCGAGTGCCTTCACCTGCTCCAACTTCACGCAGGCGGGCATGATTCCTCCGACCTGCAACATCTCGCTCAGCCTCTCGAACATCGGCGGCACGGTCGTCGGTAAGGCCGTCGAGTTCCAGGCGACCGTGCAGGTGACGTCGCCCAACTGCGCGCAGGCCCTCAACTGCGGCCCACTGCCCCACGTCGCCACCGGCATGATCGAGTAGGTCGCACCTGGACCTCGGCGCGACCCCCGCCGTCGACTCCGACATTCGTCGACGCGCGACTGGGCGGCCCTCGCGTGGCGGGCGAAGTCGTCGCCGCGAAGCTACCCGCGGAGCTCGCGCCAGGGCCTTCGCATGGCGTGCTTGATGAAATGGCGAGCCGCGGCGTGCGCCTCCTCCCGTGAGGGAAATCGATAGGAAATCGATAGACGATGGGCCGCATCGCCTTGCCCCCGATGGCACCTTTGCAGAGCTTGTAGGTCGAACCTGCGATCACCACGTGCAGGTATCGCCGTTCGTCGGGATGCTCGAACTTCCGCGTGACGTCCTCGTACGGCTTCCCGGCTCCACGCTTGCCACGCTCGCCGACGGCGGCAGGAGGCTTGGGCGCTCGCTTGGGCGGCCCTGCCGAGTGACCCGCGTTGCCGCCCGTCGTGCGCACCGCCGGCGGGATGGAGGGAAGCACGAAGCCCCTCGGGAACCGCGCCCCCTTCAAGCCTTCCAGGATCGCCCAGGTGTCGTCCTCGTCGAGCCGGTCGGCGAGAAACGGCAACAGCTCCTCGAGCGACTCGAACGACCGCGTGCCCTTCTTCGGAAGGCCGATGATGTGTCCTGCGTAGGCGCCGACCGCGGCGAGGAAGTTCAAGTGGGGTTTCGGCGGCGGTGGTCCTGGCGAGGGCCCGCGACGGGGCGTTGGTCGGGCCCGTTGGCTCGATGACACGTGCGTAAGGGCGGGCACGTTTGGGCGGAAGCGGGCAGACGACGCCCGGTCGGAGCGGACGCTCTCCTACGGGGCGTCGTCCCAGGGGAGGTCGGCTTGGGGCGGAGCACGCGCCGGGGCGAAGGTGACGGGCTCG
Source organism: Pseudomonadota bacterium (assembly GCA_023428295.1). Lineage (GTDB taxonomy): Bacteria > Myxococcota_A > Polyangia > Haliangiales > Haliangiaceae > JABFXX01. The sequence goes on along the minus strand of JAEYYV010000071.1, from coordinate 7,378 downwards.
GTGGCGAGGCCCAGGCCGGAGAGGAGGGCGCGTGCGAGCGCGGTGTCGGTGACGATGGCGAGGACACTGCGGCGCCCGCCACAGGGGCACTGGAGCACGTCGTCTGCGAACACGCGTTGGAGGAGGTCAGCCCACGGCAAACGGCGTGCGCGTGACGCGGTGCTCGCAGGAGGCCGCGGCGCCGCGCAGTGCGCCCCGGCCTCCTGCGTGGGGTCCGTGGGCACGAGCACGCGCAGTTTCGCGCGCTGCTTGCTCGCAGGTCCGAACACGCCGCTGTACCGGACGAGGTGGCGACGCGGCGGCGGGATGATCCCGACGAGGCGGCGTAGGAAGGCGACGGGCTCCATCACGAGGTGGGTGCGCCCGTCGGGCCACGGTCGCTTGAGCTTGTACGCGATGCGCCCGTCGGCGGTCCAGGCGAGGCGCTCCTGCGCGAACGCGGGTCGCGCGCCGTAGCGGCACAGCCGTTCGAGCGCCGCGCGATCGTGCGCGGCGACGACAACGCCCGCGTGCAGCGAGAACCCTTCGCACCACGCGCGCAGCCGCTCGACACCGCGGACGGTCGCCCGCGCGTCCGTCGACGAGCGCCACGTGGTGGCCGCGTCCTCCTGGACCTGCGCGAGGACGTCAGGCCGCGCGTCGTCGTCAAAGGCATCGGCGTTCGCGAGCCTGGCGAGCCGACGCGCGATCCGACGCACGAGGCGATCGAGGATCGCGAGCACCTCGGCGTTGGTGGGGACGGGCACGAGCTCGAACCGCAGGCCGTGCGCTTCGTCGTCGACGAAGACGCCGTCGGGCACGACGAGGTGGAAGTGAACGTTGAGGTTCACCAGCCCGCCAAACCGTTGCACGAACGTGACGGCACCCGTGCGCGGCATAGGCAGGCCGCGCGTGCGCGCGACGCGCCGTTGCCAGGCCCCGATGGCGCGGACCACCAGCGCGCCCGTCCAACGTGTCCATTCGGGATCACGCGCGAGCACGAGCCGCAGCGGCTTGGGCACGGTGAACACCCACTGGCGATACGGCGCCGTGGGCAGGACCCGATCCACCAAGTGCGCGGCGGTGTCGGCCATGCGCCGCGACGTGCAGCTCGGGCACAGCCCACGTCGCTTGCAACTGAACGCGACGACGATCTCGTCGTGGCAGGTCTGGCAGCGAACGCGCGTGAAGCCGTGCGCGAGGAAGCCGCACCGCAGATAGGCCGCGAGCTCGCGCTCGACGTACCGTGGGAGGCCACCGCCGTCCGGATCGGCGTCGCGCAACTCGGCGAGCATGGAGTGCGCGTGACGCGCCACCAACTCGTGCAGCACGGTCCGCTCGGGTACGCGGCGCTGGTAGCCGCCGAGCGGTTGTCCGGCGGCGCCGGACGTGCGTTCGTAGAGGCCACCCGCGCGCACGCACGCGTGCGTTGAAAGTTCCGGGCCGGCCGATCACGACCACACGTCGCACGCTTGCGACACGCGCTGTCCGCATACCGGACGTCAGGCAAGCCTCGTCGCCACGTGTCCACCGAGGCCACGCCGGGCACCTTCGATCTCATGCGCGCGGACCGATTCGCTCGGATACCATCGCTACCTGTTCGAGCGCGAGATCTGTGCGAACCACACCAGCGCGGCCGCGCTGTTTCTCGAGACCGAGATCGCGAAGGAGATCTACTTTCTCGGCGCCGAACGGCTGAGCGGCCATACACGCAACACCGGCGTGTACGAGGGCAGCCCGTTGCTGGCCCGCGCGTTGCGCTGGCTCGACGAGCATCTGTTCGAGCCGGTCGGTGTCGGCGATCTCGCACGCGCGGTGCACTCGAGCGAGGCAACCTTGTTGCGCGTGTTCAAGCGCGAGCTCGGGACCTCACCTGCCTCGCATCAGCGTGCGCGCCGGCTCGAGGCCGGTGTGCTGATGCTGCGTGCAGGAGACAAGGCGGTCGGCGAGGTCGCGACCCAGCTCGGCTACGCCAGCCTCTCGGCGTTCACGACGGCGTTTCGGCGTCACTTCGGAGTGCCGCCGTCGGCGTTCCACAAGGTCGTGATCGCTCGCACGGTCCTGCCACCACATGGCGAGCCTCCCAAGGCAGAGTGACGGTTTCTCGCAAGCGATCGACGAACTCGCGCAACCCGCTCCACGCTATCTGGCGCTTCCACTCTCTTAATTAAGGAAGCGCCCATGACCTCGAATCTGTCCACGCTCACCATTCTCTCTGGCCTCGCGCTCGGTTTCGCCGGCTGCATCGCCACCGCGGACGACGCAACCATCGACGAGTCCATCGAGGGGACGGACGTCGCCGCGCTGTCGGCGTCGGTCGAGAACGTCCAGAACTACGCGAGCTGCCTCGTCGCGGGCACGAGCACCAGCTGGCTCAGCCTCGGCCTGCTCACGCAGGGCAGCGATCCGGGCACGAACGCGACGTTCCAGGTGGCGGAGTGCATCGCGAGCAAGCTCGCGGTGACCAACGGCAAGCATCGCCCGTTCAACCTGCAGAGCTACAAGCACACGAGCGCCGGCCAGACCTTCATCCTCAAGCGGACGATGACGAACACGTCGTCGAGCGATCCGAAGCCCGAGTGCCTGAAGATCAAGCTCGCGGTCAGCGTCGGTGCGACGCAATCCAACGTGACGATCCAGCGGGTCAAGGTGTTGCCGTCGCAGCCGGCGAACAAGCTGTGCAACGACAACGGCGAGACCTGAGAGCCTCGCTCCGATCTCGTGGTACGCGGCGCGCGTTGTTTCCGTCCTGCCACGAAACCACCGCCAGCCCGACATCTTGACTCCGTAGGGTGCCCTCGTTCGCCGCCAGGTGGCGGTTGTCGAGGAGCCCACGATGGTCCGCTGTCACTTCCGTTCGAGCCTGCTGGTCGCGATGGTCCTCGGAGCGAACGCGTGGGCCCAGGCCCCTGCACCGACGGATTCGCCACCGAGCGACACACGACCCGCGCAAGGAACGGTGACCGGCAAGGTCATCGACAAGATGAGCGGTGAGGGCCTGCCCGCCGCGACGATCTCGATCGAGGGAGCGACCGGCAAGCAAACGCTCGCCAGCGACTTCGACGGCACGTTCACGCTGACGCTGGAGCCCGGCACCTACACGATCACGTTCTCGACGCCGGAGTACGGGGAGCTCGTTCGCACGGTCACGATCGTCGCGGACACGACGATCGACCTCGAGACCCTGTCGCTCGATCTCGCGCAGGTCGACACGAACGACGAGACGATCGAGATCTACGACACGATCGACACGCGCAAGGACTCCGCGCTCCTCGCCGAGCGCCGGTTCGCCGCGACCGTCAGCGATGCGATCGGCGCCGAGCAGATCGCGCGGTCTCCCGATGGCAACGCTTCGGACGCGTCCAAGCGCATGGTCGGCGCGACGGTCCAGGACAACCGCTACATCGTGATCCGCGGCCTCGGTGGTCGCTACTCGATGACCTTGCTCAACGGCGTGCCGCTGCCGAGCCCCGATCCCGACGTGCCGGCGGCACCGCTCGATCTGTTTCCCGCGGCGCTCATCACGAACCTCACCGTCCACAAGACGTTCTCGCCCGACATGCCGGCGAGCTTCGCGGGCGGCGCGCTCGGTCTTGAGACACGCAGCTATCCGACCAGGTTCTCGTTCAAGGCCAAGGTCGGCCTGGGCAACAACACGCTCAGCTCGTTCCAGTCGCTGAACACGCAGCGCGGCGGTGGTCTCGACGTGCTCGGCTACGACGATGGCAGTCGTTCGCTGCCGTCGGTCATCCCCGACCACAAGCTCGCGGGTGACCCGTCGCTGTCCCAGGAGCAGGTCAACGCTCAGGTCGGTGCGTTCGCGCCCAACTGGCAGACCACCCGCCGTCGCGTCGGTCCGAACATGTCGGCGTCCGCGCAGATCGGCGACACGCTTCGTCCGGGCGACGGACAGCGCCTTGGCTACTTCGCGAGCCTCAGCTACGGCCACGGCTACACGCGGCGCAAGGCGCACGTCTCGCGCGTCGGCGAGTCAGATGGCAATGGCGGTCATCTTCCCTCGTTGATGCAGATCGAGGATGACGCGACGACCGAGCAGGCAAATCTCGGCGCGGTCGCGATGACTGGGTGGGCGCCGTCGAAGGGCCAGAACATCCACCTCGTCGGCCTGTACACGCACACCGGCGATGTGCTGGCGAGCCAGGTCACCGGCACCGAGAACAACGCGTCGGTCGTCGACCGCACGCGCTTGCAGTTCCTCCAGCGCGAGCTCGCGTTCGGCCAGCTGCTCGGCACGCACACGCTCGCGAAGCACGCGATCCTCGACTGGCAAGGCAACGTGGCGCGCGTCGCGCAACACGAACCCGACACGCGCGACCTCTTGCGCACGCAGCTCGACGATGGTCGGTACGCGATCACCAGCGGCGCCGGCGCATCCGAGCGCTTGTTCGGCGAGCTCGCCGACACCACGCTGGGTGCGGGCCTGTCGCTGCGCGTTCCATACGATCGCGTGAAGCTCGCGTTCGGCAGTTCGATCCAGCGCGGAGAGCGCGATTACCAGCAGCGTCGCTTTCGCTTCTCGCTGATGGGCGACGCGGTGTTCTCCGATCCGAATGACGCGTTCGATCCGAACAACGCGGGCCTCGCGATGACGATGCTCGAGGCCACGATCCCATCGGACGGCTACCGCGCGATCCGCACGATCGCGGCCGCGTACGCGATGGCCGACGTCGCGCTCACGTCGAACCTGCGCGCGATCGCCGGTGCGCGGTTCGAGGCGTCGGACCTCGAGGTCGGCATGGCCTCGAACATCGACCTGATGGTCACGCCGGAGCCGCCGACCGAGCACAAGGATCGCAACCTGTTGCCGTCGGCGAACCTGGTCTACGCGCTCACGCCGTCGACGAACCTGCGCGCCGCGTATGGCATGACGGTCGCGCGCCCCAACTTCCGCGAGCTCGCGCCGTCGCTGTACTTCGATTACATCCGGCGCCGCGCGATCGGTGGCAACCCCGACCTCGTCCAGACGACGATCCACAGCGGTGATCTCCGCTGGGAGACGTTCCTCGGCGAGAGCGAAGTGATCGCGGCGAGCGTGTTCGCCAAGCACTTCGATCAGCCGATCGAACGCACCGTCGAGAACGGCGGCGATGGACAGAACGTCAGCTTCGCCAACTCGGACCGCGCGAGCCTCGTTGGACTCGAGCTCGAGGCACGCATTTCGCTCGGCCGCCTTGCCGGCGCGCTGAGCGAATTCTCCATCAGCGGAAACCTCAGCTTGATCCGCTCGCGCATCGCTCGCGAGGGCGTGGTGCGCGCGCTGCAAGGCCAGTCCTCGTACGTGGCCAACGTCGGCGTCGGCTACGAATCGACCGCGACCAAGACGCGCGTCGACGTCCTGTACAACTCGTTCGGTCGCCGCATCGAGGAAGTCGGCACGGCGGGCAACGGCGACATCTACGAGGAGCCGGTTCACCGCCTCGATCTGGCGATCAGCCAACCGCTGCCGCGCAACACGCGGCTCAAGCTCACCGCCGCGAACCTGCTCGACTCCGACGTCGTGCGCACGCAAGACGGCGTCGAGATCTACTCGTATCCACTCGGCGTGACCGTCGTCGGCAGCGTCGAGATGACCATCGAATGACCAAGGAGCTTCCGTGAACCACCGTGCGATTATTCTCTCGATCGTGTTCCTCACCGCCTGCGGCGATGACGGCATCAACAACCCCGGCAACGACGCGCCCGACGTCGTCGTCGACGCACCGAATGGCGGTGAGGTCATCCGCGTCAGCGAGGACATCACGTCCGACACCACGTGGACCAAGGACAACCTCTACGTCCTGCCGCGCCTCAAGTACGTGTTCGTTCAAGCCGGTGCGACCTTGACGATCGAGCCCGGCGCCGTCGTCCAGGCGGAGCAAGGCGCGGTGCTCGTGGTGGCGCGCGGCGCGAAGATCATCGCCGAAGGAACCGCGACCGATCCGATCACCTTCACCAGCTCGCAGCCCGTCGGTCAGCGCAGCGCGGGTTGGTGGGGCGGTGTGCTCGTGCTCGGCAAGGCGCCGATCAACGTCAACCAGGCGACGGGCAGCGACGAAGCGACCTACGAGGCGTTCACCGCCGCGATCGCCGAGGGCAAGTTCGGCGGCAGCGATCCCGCTGACAACAGCGGCGTACTCAAGTACGTGCGCATCCAGTTCGCCGGCTTCAACTTCGTGTCGGACCGCGAGTTCAACAATCTCACCCTCGCCGGGGTGGGCTCGGGCACGGTCATCGACCACGTGCAGCTCCACGGTGGCTCGGACGACGGCATCGAGCTGTTCGGCGGCACGGTCAACGTGAAGCACATCGTCTCGTCGCAGAACCAGGACGATGGCTTCGACATCGACAACGGGTGGAGCGGCAACGCGCAGTTCATCGTCGTGCAGAACGTCTCGCACCCGCCGACGCTCGCCGAGGCCACCAATGGCTACGAATCGGACAACCACGGCACCGAGGCGTCGTACACGCAGGAACCGCGCACGTTGCCGACGATCTACAACGCGACGCTGATCGGCGATCGCAGCTACACCGGCGTCGCTCACTACGCAGCGGTGTTCCGCCGCGGCACGGGTGGTCACTACGTCAACCACATCTGGTTTAACTTCCGCAACGGCATCGAGTTCCGCGACACGGCGACCAAGGCACAGCTCGACGCGGGCAACCTGACGATCAAGAGCTCCCTCTTGTTCGGTAACGGCGCCGACGGCCTCACCAACCTGCCCGCGGCGCAGGCGAGCAACGACATCGTCGAGTCGAACTACCTGAACGAAGGCAATCTCGTCGCGGTCGGCACGATCGTTTTGGACCTGCCCGCCGCGCTCGACAAGGCTGCGCCGAGCTTCAAGCCAGCCGTCCCACTCACCGCGAACGCCGCGACGCCGCCGAACAACGGCTTCTTCGATACGAGCGCCACCTTCATCGGTGCGATCGGCAGCGACGACTGGACGGAGGGCTGGACCGAGTATCCGCAGAACTGATCGTCAGCGGAACGAGCCGCGCAGCGTCGCCGTGTTGTCGTCGGCGAGCGCGGTCGGAGCGACGAGGAACGAGCGGTTGTTGCCATTCTCCCAGCGCACGCTGTTGAACGAGGTGGAGCCGATCACGATCTTCCACTCGAGCGAGACGCCGACCGGCATGTCGACGGTCGCGACCGACGTCCACGTCGGATAGCTGTTGCTGTCGGTCGTCAGCATGTGGCCAACACCCCACGCGCCCACCTCCAGGCGGCTGCCGCGGATCGAGACGGCCTCGCCCCACGACGGCGGCGAGGAAGTTCAAGTGGGGTTTGGGCGGCGGTGGTCCTGGCGAGGGCCCGCGACGGGGCGTTGGTCGGGCCCGTTGGCTCGATGACACGTGCGTAAGGGCGGGCACGTTTGGGCGGAAGCGGGCAGACGACGCC
>JAEYYV010000110.1 GCA_023428295.1 Pseudomonadota bacterium | reverse complement strand
CGGCCGCTGGCTCTTGGGCATCGGCGGGCCCATCCCGCGCGACCGGCACCGCGAGAATCACGGCGAGAGCGATCGCGAGACGGCGCATCACCGGACCCAGCTGATCACGCGAAGAGCGATCAGCACGCCACCGACCGCGAGCGAGAGCAGCACGGCGACCACCGAGATGGCGAGCGTGCCCTGCGTCTCTTGCTGGATGCCCTTCCACATCCCGAAGCACGCCGGTATCGCACCCGCGGCGGCGATGATCCCGCCTGCGATCGAGCCAGCGGTGAAGCCCTGCACGGCCGCGATCGCGAGTCCGACCGCGATAAACGCATACGCCACGAACGCGGGTGTCTTCGAGTCCGGCACCGGGTTGCCCATGGCCGGAAACGTAACATGTGGATCGCGTTAGCTCTCGGAATACATCCGGATCTGCTCGCGCATCACGTCGTCGTTCAGTGCGGTTTGCACGGGCTCGAGGAGGCAATCCGCGAGCACGATCATCATGTCTTCGATCTTCTTTTCGGCCACCAACTTGGCCAGGAGCTGCTTGGCGTCCCGGCTTTCGTCCCCTGCGAGAAGCTCTCGCACCTTCCCAACCGTCAGATCACCCTGGAAGTCGATCATGATGTGTTGTCGGAGGTACTCGATGAGGCGATTCACGGGGCTTAGTTAGCGTAGTCGGTGATCGTGTTCAAGAGCACGGGGCGTCGACGAGGCTTGCACGAACGCGCGTAGTACCGGACGATGATCGTATGGCACGCGTGCTGCTGACCGGCTTTTGCGCGGTGCCCGGACCGCGGCGCGCCGGCGTGCAGCTGCGCCACGTGATCCGTTCGCTGACGCCGCTGCACACGGTGGACCTGCTGGTCTCGCGCGAAGGCGAGCAAGCGTATGTCGAGCGCCAAGGTTCGGTGCGCGTGCTCCGCGTGCCCACGCACGAGGCGGATCTCAAGTCACAGGTGCAAGCGTTCCAGCGGGCGCTCAAGCGCCAGCTCGATGGCGCGGACTACGACTTCGTTCACTGTCGCGATTCGTGGAGCGGAATCCCGGTGCTCGAGGCGCGCGCGCGCATGGGGTTCGCGGTCGTCTACGATCTGACCCGCTCGCCGCTCGGCGAGACCACGTTCGACCCCGAGCTAGACGCACAGTACGGCCGCGATGAAGAAGCGTGCCTCCTGGCGGCGGACCTCGTCCTCGCGCCCACTGCCGCGGCGGTGAAGTCGCTGCAAGCACGCGGTCGACCCGATCGCGTGATCCTCTCGCCGCCCGGTGTCGACGTCGACCGCTTCGATTGGGACGACGTCACGAGCGCCGGGCCACCGCGCATCCTGTACGTCGGCTCGATCGATCCGGGCCGCGGCGTACGCGTGCTCGTTCGCGCGATGGCCGCGATCGTGCGCGAGGTCGATGCGAAGCTCGTCATCGCCGGCCCGATGGCCACCTCGGTGCCGACGTTCGAGCAAGGGCTGCGCGACGGCATTCGCGAGCTCGGCCTCGCCGACAGGATCGACGTGCTCGGCGCCGTCGATCACGATCAGCTCCCCGCGCTGCTCGCCACCGCTACCGTCTGCGTCGTCCCCGCTGCCGCGGATCTGACGCCGAACCCGACCGTCGTCTATCCGACCAAGCTCCTCGAGTACATGGCCTGCCGCTGCGCGATCGTCGCTCCACGTCGCGACACCATCATGCAGGTCGTCGACAACAACCGCGAAGCGCTCCTCTTCGAGCCCGGCGATCCGATCGATCTCGCGCGCAAGATCCTCCGTCTCCTCGACGAGCCCGCGCTCCGCCGCAACCTCTCGCACAACGCGTACGAGCGCGTCCGCCGCGACTTCACGGCATCCGCCGCGCGCCGCGCGATCCGTAACGCGTACGCCGTGCTGACCGAGCGCTACGCCGATCAGATCGAGGACAGCGACGACGACGCCCCGAAGGTGGTGATCCTCGCCGACGACGACTTCGAGGCCACGGTCTTCGAGGAAGCGCCGAACGCCCCCGACAACACCGCCGAGAACAAGATCGGCGCGCTCGACGACGCGCTCGCCTCGCTCGACGATCACACCGGCAGCACGAGCTCGGGCTCGATCGCCGCGCCCCCCGCGCCCGCCGACGAGACCGTCGAGCGCACCCCCGTTCCACCCGGCCCGCGTGACACGGGCGCGTTCACCGTCTCGCGCACCGCCAAGCGCATCAGCGATAAAGACGACTGGGTCGTCACCAACATCGCGCGCGCACTCGACGACGACGACGACGACTCGCTCGACGCCATCGAGGTCGAGTCCGGCGAGATCCACGCGGACGACGTCCACGACGGCACGCCGATCGAAGGCGTCGTCGCGGTCGCGCCACCGCTCGGCACGCTCGGCGAGAGCACGTTCGTCGCGGGCGAGATCGACGTGCCCACGCCACCACCCGAGCGGGAGGCGGCCTCCGCGGTCGAGATCGATCTCGAGCAGCTCAGCGCAGGAACGCTGCTCGGCTCGGAGTCGCCCGATCCGGATACGGGCTCCAGGACGCCGCCGCTCGAACGGCGCTGACCGCCTCGCGGCCGATCGGGCATTTCCCCAGGGCGAGGCCCGCGAGCGTCTTGGCGGCGTGTTACCAATGGGCCATTCCGGTCATCGCGCTCGTAAATCTGCTGTTCGGGATCGGGTTTGCACTCGTTGCCCGTGACCGCGTGCGCGCCGATGGGCCCTTCGCGTCTCCTGCGTTTCCGCTGATCGCGCTGCACGCGGCGACGGTGGTCGCGCCGATCGCTCTGTACTTCTATGCCGTGCACCCGGCGTGGAGCTGGATGTACTGGTTCGATCCCGCCAAGGCCGGCGGCGTGGCGATCCTGCCGCTCATGGTCGGCCATGCAGGCTTGGTGATCGTCGGCTGGTACGTGGCAGCGATGTTGATCCGGCGCGGCTTTCAGAACGCTGCGCTGTACTCGGGGGGCGTCATCTCGCTGGCGCTGCTGGTGCTCGTCGTGTCGAGCATTCACCGGCTGTCCACGGCGGCGGACTACCTGGGCTGGAAGGGCCACAAGGGCGTGTCGATCTTTAGCGTCCAGCTGGGCTGGGCGTTCGTGGTGTCGCTGCTGGCGATCTTTCTTTCGGCCATCTACACGGCGATCGAGCTGAACCGCGACGGGCGCCGAGTGCGCTCGCGGTGATAAGGTAGTCGGCGATGTCTCGGGTCGCGTTGCTGATCGTGGTCGCGCTAGGCGCGAGTGCCTGCGGGCCCATCGCGTATGTTAACGAGGTCACGCGTCGCGCGTCGACGTCGGTCGATGCGGCGAAGGCCGCGCAAGCGGACAAGTACGCGCCGTACTACTGGACGCGCGCCAACCAGTACTTGCATCAAGCGCGGGTCGCCGCGGCGCGAGCAGACTTCCAGGGGGCGAATCGCTTCGGACGGCTCGCGTCGGAGGCGGGTGATCGCGCGGTCGAGGAAGCGGCGGTCGTTCAGAAGGACCCGAGCAAGGGGCCGATCATCATCGAAGACAAGGACGTCGCGCCTGCCAAAGGCGAGGCGAAGCCCGCGCCCGCAAAGGATGGCGTCGCGCCGGCGAAGGACGACTCCGAGTGAAGCGCGTTATCGCTTTGTTGTGTGCTCTCGCGGCGTGTGCGGGATCGCAGGTGCGATCGCAAACGTCGGCCACGGATGGCCTCATCGCCACTGCGCGCCAGAACGGTGCGCAGCGGTGTGCGCCGGTCGAGCTCGCGATGGCCGAGTCCAACAACGACTTCGCGCAGCACGAGCTCGACGAGGGCAACTACCACGAGGCCAAGGAGCTCGCGGGAATTGCTCAGCGCAACGCCCAGCTCGCGATCGAGAAGTCGCCCAAGGACAAGTGCACGGCGGGCCAGATCGTCGCGGGGCCGGGCGACACCGACGGGGATGGCATCCTCGATCCGCAGGACGCGTGCCCGCGCGTCCCCGAGGACTTCGACGGCTTCCAAGACGAGGACGGCTGTCCTGAAGACGACAACGACGCCGACGGCATCAGCGACAAGATCGACGAATGCCCGAACGACCCCGAGGACCGCGATGGCTTCGAGGACGACGACGGCTGCCCCGATCCGGACAACGACAAGGACGGCATCGCCGACAAGATCGACGCGTGCCCGTCCGAGCCCGAGGACAAGGACAACTTCGAGGACGACGACGGCTGCCCCGATCCGGACAACGACAAGGACGGCATCCCCGACGTCACCGACAAGTGCCCGAACGAGCCGGGCTCGCCGCCCGACGGCTGCCCGAAGAAGTACAACCTCGTCGTCGTTACCGACAAGAAGATCGAGATCAAGCAGACCGTCTACTTCGACACCAACAAGGCGACGATCAAGAAGGTCTCGTTCGCGCTCCTCAACGAGGTCGCGCAGGCGCTGAAGGACAACCCGACGATCGAAGTCGAGGTCCAGGGCCACACCGATAGCCAGGGCAACGACGCTTCCAACATGAAGCTGTCGCAGAACCGTGCGAACAGCGTCCGCGCGTACCTGATGAAGCAGGGCGTCGAGGCGCACCGCATGACGGCGATGGGCTACGGCGAGAACGTGATGATCGCCGACAACCGGACCGCCGAGGGCCGCGCCCAGAACCGCCGGGTCGAGTTCATCATTACCAAGCGTTAGCGGCCAAACCGCCCCGTCTGGTTGCATGACCCGGCGTAAATCCCCTTACAGATCCTCGACCGACCGCGGTATAGACGGGGCTATGGGAACCCGCAGTTTCGCGAGGGGGATCGCCGTATTGCTCGTGATGGCACTGTCATCGCCGTTGGCGCTGGCCGACACGAAAGGTGACATCACCGCGAAGAGCAAGGAGGCGATGGAGAACTACGACCTGATGGAATACGACGCGGCGAAGAAGCTGCTCAATCAGGCCCTCGCCATCGCGAAAAAAGGAAAGCTCGACAAGGATCCCGTCACCGCGCGCGTCTACTTGCAGCTCGGCATCGCCGAGTTCGCCGCAGGGAACACGGACGCTGCGAAGACCGCGTTCATCTCCGCGGTGCAGATCGACGCGAAGGTGCAGATCGACGCGGCGTACAAGTCGCCGGATCTGACCAAGCTCCTCGAGGAAGCTCGCAAGGAGGCCGGCGGTGGCGGAAGCAAGCCGGATCCCACGCCGGATCTCTCGGGTGGCTCCGACATCGATTGCTCGGCCGTGAAGGGCCTGCAGCACACGATCGTCGACAGCGCACCCGCGGCGGCGCCCGCGAAGATGGAAGCGATCGTCGGTAGCGAGATCACGCCCGTGAAGGTCGCGATCATGTATCGCGCGAGCGGCGCGACCGACTTCACCGAAGTGAAGATGAGCAAGGATGGCGAGTGCCGCTACACCGGCTCCATCCCCGCGTCGGCGATGAAGGGCGAGCTCGTCCACTACTACGTCGGCGCGTTCGACGCCAACAACAAGGTGATCGCGGCGAAAGGCTCGTCGGGCTCGCCGAACATTCTCGAGCTGACAGCCGCGGTCGCGGTGAGGCCAGGCGGCAGCGACAACGAGGATCCGATCAACAAGGGCGGCGGCACTGGCGGCGGCTCCGACGGTGGCAGCATCGGCGGCGGCGTCGTCGCCGGCGGCAAGCCGCCCAAGGTGATGATCACGCTCGCGGGCGGCACCGGCTTTGGCTACGTCACCGGCGGCACCGAGGGCGGCAACATGGTCGAGCAGTGCTGCGTGGGCAACAGCTACGTCGTGCTGCTCCCCGAGCTCAGCTACATGGTGAACCAGCAGCTGTCGATCGGTCTCGCGGGACGCATCGGCCTGCCGATCGGTGCGAACGTCAACGCGCTCGATCGCGAAGGTCACTCCACCGTCGCGCCCGGCGGCATGCTTCGCGTTCGTTACGCGCTCTCGCAGTCCGGCCAGGGCATCCGCGTGATGGGCCAGGTCGGCGGCGGAGTGATGCGCAACACGATTCACTTGAAGACGAGCACGCCGGGTATGGACACGGACATCGTCGCGCAAGGTCCGCTGCTCCTCGGCGGTGGCATCGGCTACATCAAGATGCTGTCGAACAACTTCGCGTTCGTCGCGGATCTGTCGGCGCTCGCGGGCATCGCTGTCGTCGACGAGGTCAGCGGTCTCAAGGTCAACTCCGGCTTCGGTGCGGACCTCTCGCTCGGCATCGCCGTCGGCTTCTAGCCAAGTACACGAGCTCCTGGACTAGACTGGCAGGCGTGGATCGCCTCGTCGTTGTCGTCCTCGCTGCCGCCGTCGCGTTCCCAGCCTGCGGTGGTGATCCGCCGCCGCCCGTCGACGTGGCGTCGGGCCGGCTCGTCGCGCGCATCGAGAGCGAGCCCGCGAAGATCACGCTGCTCCTCGACGGCAAGGTCGTGTGGGAGACGCGCGAGGGTGGTCAATCCGTCGGCCGGCACGAGCCGCCGCGTGGCTTCGCCGCGATCGGTTCGCGCGCGACGTCGGTCGAGATGCAGTTCGGCTCGTTCAAGTTCACCGAGATGAAGAACGCCGAGGTGTGGCGCGCGATCGACGAGCTCGCCGACGTGAAGGCCACCGCCACCGGCGCGACGTTCACGCTGATGCACGACGACGAATCGGTCGGCACCGGCACACTCGAGTTTGTCAGCGAGACGAAGTCGGGACCGGATCCCGACGCGGCCGGCTTTCCGCGCCACGTGAAGATCACGCTCGAGAGCGACGCGGAGCGGATCCAGATCGCCACGCCGTGTCCCGCGAACGAGCACCTCCTCGGTCTCGGCGGGCAGTCGTTCGACATCGATCACCGCGGCGAGACGGTGCCGCTGTTCGTGCAAGAGGATGGCATCGCGAAGGAGAACATCCCCGACGACGAATACACGGGCGTGTGGTTCCTCGGCGGTCGCAAGCACTCGACGCACACGCCGATGCCGATGCTGCTGTCATCACGCGGCTACGCGCTCGCCGTGGAGACAACTGCGCGCGCGGTGTTCGCGCTCGGTCCCGAGGAGCACGCAGATGTGTCGCGCTTCGAAGCGTGGGACGAGACGCTGCGCCTGCACGTCTTCATCGGCGATGGTGATCGGTCCACGGACATCGCGGGCGCCGCGGCGGTCGACGCGCTCGGCCACATGATCGCGTGGACGGGCAAAGCGCCGCGTCCTCCGCTCTCGATCTTCGCGCCGTGGATCGATGCGATCTATGGATCCGACAACGTGCGTCGCGTCGCGCAGAAGCTGCGAGCGCTCGGCATCCCCGCGTCGGCGATCTGGACGGAGGACTGGCGTGGCGGCGAGGACACGTTCACGGGCTACTCCCTCGACGAGGATTGGCGCTACGACGTGGACCTCTATCCCGACTTCGCGCAGCTCGCCGACGATCTGCACGGCCTCGGCTTCGCGCTCCTCACGTACCACAACACGTTCGTCGACGATCTCGCCGACATTCACGACGAGGCCGTGAGCGCGGGCTACGTGTTCAAGACGATGGCCGGCGAGCCATACACGTTCACCGGCGTGAAGTTCACGCCATCCAAGCTCCTCGATCTGTCCAACACCGCCGCGGTCACGTGGGCCAAGAACGTGATGGCCGAGGGCCTCCCGCTCGGCGTCGACGGCTGGATGGCGGACTTCGCCGAGTGGGCGCCCACCGATGCGCAGCTCGCGTCCGGCGAAGACGCGCTCGCGGTGCACAATCGCTATCCCGTCGATTGGGTGAAGATGACGTCCGAGGTGCTCGCGCCGAAAGCGGGGCGCATCCATCCGATGTACTTCGTGCGCGCGGCGTGGCTCGGCTCGCAGCCATACACGCAGGTCATCTGGCCGGGCGATCAGCAGACCGACTTCTCCGAGGGTGACGGCATGCCATCCGTGATCCCGATGGGCGTCAACCTCGGCCTCGCCGGCTTTCCGTACTTCGGCTCGGACATCGCTGGCTACATGAGTCAGAGCACGATGCCGACGACGGAGGAGCTGTTCTACCGCTGGACGAGTTTCGGCGCGCTGCAGCCCGTGATGCGCACGCACCACGGGCGCAGCGCTCGCGAGAACTACCAGTGGGAAGCCGACACCGGCGCCGAGCAGCACTTCCGCACGTGGGCGCGCTTTCACATGCAGCTCGCCGCGTACTTCTGGGGCTCGGCCGGCAGCTACGAGCGCGACGGTCTCCCGCTCATTCGGTTGATCGCGCTCTCGTATCCCGACGAGGCGTGGGCATGGACGAAGGTCGATCAATACCTGCTCGGCGATCGCATCCTCGTCGCACCGATCGTCACGAAGGGCGCCACCTCGCGCGAGGTCTCGTTGCCCGCAGGCCGCTGGTATCCGCTGTTCGGCGGCGCACCGGTCGACGGCGGTACCGTCACCGCCACCGCGACCACCGCCGAGATTCCCGCATACGTGCCCGAGGGCGCGATCCTCGTGCTGTTCCCCGACGGCATCGACACCACGCTCCCCACGCCGGGCCAGCCATCGCTCACGACCTCCGACGAGATCGGCGGAGACCGCGAGGTCTTGCTGTTCTCCGGACCGGCGAGCAAGTCCGATGTCACGACGTGGAACGACGACGACGGCGCTGCTGGCCCCGCACAATGGACGTGGTCCGGTCGCGCATCTGGAGCCGCCGCTCCCGCGAGCGCCACGTTCGATGGCGCACCGGTCGCGATCACGACGAGCGCCGGCGTCTCCACCGTCACCGTCGTCGGTGATGGAACGCTGAGGTTCGACACCGGTGGAACACTTGTCATCGCCAGAGGCATCGCGAACGCGAGCGTCACGGTCCGGCTGCGCTAGCCGGGCGTCACGACCGGTGCTCATCGGGGCGAAGACCGACGAGCAGCTCGCGGACCGTCCGCAGGCTAGAGCGGCTGGGCCGTGAAGCCGGCCGCGATGATCTGCGGCACGTCGATCAGCGTCGAGGCGCCTGACTTGAACGAGCCCTGCTTCATCTCGGTGCCCACGCGCTGCGTGGCGACGCGCACCGCGGCGTCGAAGTCTGCGAGGCCGACCATCGTGGTCTCCACGAACAGCGGCTCGCCCTTGGTGCCGTCCTTGGCGACGGTGTGCCAGCCGACGAACGCGTGGCCCGGAACGACCACGATGATCGGCTTGATGCCGATCGCTTCGAACAGCGTCGCGAATAACAGCGTTCCCTCGAGGCACTGCGCGTTGGTGGACGCGAGCACCTCGGCGGGGAGACGCGTGCGTTGCACGAAGACCTGATCGGCGGCCACGTCGGGATCCATCACGTAGCTGACGCCGCGGCTCTTGAGCTCGTCGTAGAGCGCCTTGACCTGCGGGATGGTGGGGCCTTGTTCACCGACGAAGTTGCGGTTGGGAGCGCGCTCTTTGGCCTTGGCGAGGAACGCGTCGACGGAGGGATCGTTGGAGGTGAGCCACGCGCCCATGTAGCCGAACGTCGGGACCATCGAGTCGGCGCCGACCTTGCGCTTGAGCGGGAGGTAATCGCGCGGCAGGACCTCGATGGGGAGCGTCTCGTCGACGACGATCTTGTCGCCGTCTTTGGCGAGCTCGGTCACTTTGACCGCGAGCTGAGCAGGGCGGGGGCCGCGAACTTTGGCGAGGTCGAAGTCCATCTTGAGCGGCGGGTTCGCCCACTTCACGGAGTGCTCGCCGGGCGAGAGCGTCAGCGTGTTGGAGCTGCGCTCGGTGACGCCGGGCACCTCGACCTCGATGCGGAACTTGCGCGCGGTCTTGCCGTGCTCGCGCATCTTGAACGTCACGAGTGCGCCCGTGTTCTGCCGGCCCATGAGGTGGTAGACGCCGATCGGGAGCTGCTGGTTCGTGACGAGCTCGAAGTAGTAGCCACGCGCGAGCGTGTCGTCGG
>JAEYYV010000105.1 GCA_023428295.1 Pseudomonadota bacterium | reverse complement strand
CGACACGCCGACGCGCTCGCGGACCAGACGTGCCAGCGTCGGGCGAAGGTCCTCGCCGGTCTTGGAGGCGCGCCAACTGGCGCCGTTGTCGATGGGGTCGAAATGCCACGCGGTGGCGACGGCGGCCATCCAGATCTGGCGAGCCGCGCGGTGGCTGTTGATGACGATCTTCGTCCCGTCGCGCAGATCCATGCGCAATACGCCCTCGCTCGACGTGATCTCGACATCGTCGGGGTCTACGTTGGCGAACGCGTCCTCCAGAGCGTGAAGCTCGTCTCGGGCGACGCGGTCGAAGTCGGCTTCGTCCATGCGCCTGCAAATAGCACAGAACTGGTACGATAGAAGTCCGTGCCGCGTCCCGGTGAGAGCGACATCGACCTGCTGCTCACGGAGCCGGTCGAACGTGAAGGTCACGAGACGCTTCTGCCGTCGGTGACGCGCTCCATGTTGTCGACGAAGTCGTTCGTCGCCAGCGAGATGGGCATCGAGGGGCTCGCGAACCCGCTGCACGAGAAGATGCAGCATCCGGCAACGGGCTCGTCACATGCGGTCGGCTTGGGCGATGACTCGTGGGATGGACGGCAGCGCGGCGCGAAGCCGGGCGACGTCATCGGCGGTCGCTACATCGTCGAGGGGCAGCTCGGCCGCGGCGGCATGGGTCGCGTGCTCCGCGTACGCCACTCGGCGCTCGGCAAGCAGTTCGCGCTGAAGCTCATCAAGACGCGCATCGCGACGAATCCAAAGATTCGCGAGATGTTCTATCGAGAAGCGCGCCTCGCCTCGGCGCTCGCGCACGAGAACATCTGCTCGATCTTCGACTTCGGTCAGGACGAAGTGCACGGCCTGTTCATGGTCATGGAGTTGCTCGAAGGGCAGACCGTGCACCAGAAGCTGCGCACGAGCGGCAAGTTCGCGCCCAAGGTCGCGTGCGACGTGATGTGGCAGGTCGCCGACGCGACGCGCTTCATCCACAGCCGCACCATCCTTCACGGTGACATCAAGACCGAGAACATCTTCATCGTGAAGACGGCCGCGAACCGTCGCCTGATCAAGCTGCTCGACTTCGGTCTCGCTCGTCCGGATCTCGGACGAACCGAGGGCATGGACGGAACGCCCGAGTACATCGCACCGGAGCGCATCGGCGGCGCGCCCGCCTCGCCCGCGACGGACATCTACGCGCTCGGCATCGTGTTCTTCGAGCTGCTCACCGGCACACTGCCGTTCACGGGCACGCTCGAGGAGGTGCTCGAGCAACATCGCAAGGCGCCGGTGCCGTGCCCGTCGAAGCTGATCGAAGTGCCGATCGACGAACGCGCCGACGAGCTCGTCGCCCGCGCGACAGCCAAAGATCCGAGCAAGCGCCACCCCGATGTCGCCGCGTTCCTCTACGAGCTGCGCGCGCTCATGAACATGCTCGGCATGGACGGCGGTCAAGGGCGCCGTCGCGCGGCCAACCCCGACGCGGCTCGCGAGCGGCGCGACGTGGACAACCGGCTCAAGGCGTCCGCGGAGATCTTCAGCTCGGTCGCGATTCCGATGGCGTCGATCGGCGCCGACGGTCGCGTGCGCGCGGCGAACCCGGCGTTCTACGAGTTCCTCGGCGCGGCCGGTGATGCAGGGGGCCTCCAGCTTCGCGACTCGGCGCTGCCCGAGGTGTATCCGTCGCTGTTCGAGGATCTCGAGGAAGTGCGCGCCAAGCGCCGTCCGATCAAGCGTGTGATCTATCTCAACGAGGGTGGCGATCGCGTCGTCGAGGCGGCGATCGTGCTGTCGTGTGCGCCGTCCGCCGCCGAAGTGACCGGCGGTGAGGTGTACCTCGTGCTCCATCCGCTGCGCGCGCTGCTGAGCTAGCTCGGGTACGCGCGGGGTTCTCACACGGTCATGGGATGGGCGCTCGATCGCGCCGCGTTTACGATCGCTCGATGCGAAGTTTGACGTGCGCCGCGTTGCTGCTTGTCGCGTGCGGTGGAGATGACACGGTCGATCCGAGCGAAGCGACCGAGAGCGACTTCTACGGCATCTGGACGAGCGACGTGACACCGGGCGCGCCCGGAACGGGCATCTCGTTTCACGAGCGCGGCATGTTTCACCCCTCGCTCGAGGGCGCGCGCAACGTGTACGCGATGTATGGCCACACGCCGAACACGCAGTTCCTCGACGAGGTCGGCACGTACCGCGTCGACGGTGGCGTCCTCTATCGCACGGCGGTGTGGAAAGACCGAGAGCTGTCGGGCTCGAGTGAGGTCGGCGCGAAGATCTACGCGATCACGCGTAACGGTGCGCTGTCCCTCGAGACCAACAACCCCTCGGTGCCGATGGACAACTACAACGCGGTCGACGGATGCCGCGTGCCCACCCTCGAGGATGGATGGAGCACGCGCACGATGCAGCGCGCGACGTACCTCGGCCGCAACCAGGTCACGGGAAATCCCGCGAGCGTGCAGTTCTTCGACGGCGCGATGATCGGCACATCTCACAACGCCGTGTTCGCGTATCACGACGACGATTGCGTTCCGGAGATCGATGGCGCGGACCTCGTCGGCGGGACCATCTTGAGCCCCACCGCGGGCGGCATGCATGCCCTCGTCGGCCAAGGCGTTGGCGATGCGCGCATGGCGAAGTACGCGAAGCTCACGTCGTCACGGATGCCGATGCCCGCGCCGCAGGAGATTCCGGTCCTCGCGCGCGAGATGATCGATTGGTCGGATGTCGGCGGCACGCTGATGGTGCTCGCGAACGCAGCGGCACCGACGCTCGTGCGCGCGGACGGCATCACGCTCGCCTTGCCCGCGGACGCGCCGGCGTCGTTTGCACCGCAAGCGCTCGTCGATCTGGGCGGGCATCCCGCGCTCGTCGGCATCGGCTACACGCCGGCCGCGGCGCTGTGGCTCCTCGCGTACACGGGCAGTGGCTGGACGCAAACGGAGGTTCCGGGGACGCGAAACCCGGCGTACGTGAACGCGACCACGCGCGGCGACGACGTCTACATCGTGAGCTCGATCAGCGGCGACAACGGCGGCAAGCCGCGCATCCTGTTCTTGGTGCGACGCATCGGCGGCACGTGGCTGCCACCGCTCGCGATCGGCGCGGGAACAGAGCCGCAGATCCTCGTCGACGATGCGGGCGTCGTTCACGTGACGAGCCGCTTCGAGCACAGCCAGATCGAGGACAGCGGTCACTACGCGCGGATCGATGGAACGACGGTGACGGCGTGGACGGTGTCGCCGGGCTTCGTCCACGACCCGTTCGCGGCGATCGCACCGCCGATGCCCGCGCTCGGCGCTGACGGCTCCGTCTCGATCGGCTTTGTCTCGGACATTCGGACCAAGCGCCCGGGTGATCGCGACTCGCGCATGGTCCCGCTCTCGATCGAGATCGAAGGCACGGGGCGCGTGACGAGCAGCGATGGCACCGTCGACTGCGCGCAGACGTGCACCGTCCAGGTCGAGGCCGGTCGCGCGATGGTCCTGCACGCAGAGCCCCGACCGACGCTGTCTCCGCATTCGTACGACACCAACACGTTCGACTACGTGTTTCGTGCGGCGGGCGTCGAGTCGATCGATAGCGTCTCGTTCCGCTTCTAGCTGGCACCTGGTCTGCACCCACGTGTGTGCAGAAAAACCAGGAGTCACGGATGAGCTCGCACTGGCACGCGCCCGATCACGACGGAATCCGCGAGAGGACGCCGGATCACGTCAACCGCAAGATCGATCTCATCACGCGTGGTGCGATCGCCGAGTCCGAGGTGTCCGCCTGGCGCATACGCGCACGGCTCACCGAGCTGGACCGCGAATGGAACGTGGACAGAGCGCTCATGTTGAACTTCGCGATCGTGGCGGGATTGTCGTCGTCGCTCGCGATGCGCGATCTCGCGCGCACGGGGAGCATCGGCGGATGGGGCGTCTTGTTCTTCACGCAGATCGGGTTCCTCGCCTATCACGCGATGAAGCGCTGGTGCCCGCCGATGGCGCTGTTCCGCCGCCTGGGGTTCCGTAGCGCGAAAGAGATCGCCGCCGAGCGTTGCGCGCTCGAGCATCAGCTCGCGGTCCTAGAAGCCTGAGTCTGGCGCTCGCGAGACGGGCCCATTCTCTGCCACAATCGACGCCTACATTCGTGGGGGGATGCTCGATGGTGAAGTACGCGCTCGTGCTCGCAGCGCTGCTCGTTGGCTGCGAGGGCAAGGAACAAGCACCCGCAGGTCTGTTCGGCGGATCGGCGACGACCGCCGCGACGGGAAGCGGAAGTGGAAGTGGAAGTGGAAGCGGAACCGAAAGCGGAAGCGGATCCGCAGCGCAGGTCGCGACGAACGCACCCGCAGGCTCGGCCGCGCCGGCTGCCACAGATCCGTGGGCAACACCGCCCGTCGATCCGTGGGCGCCCAAGGAGGGCTCGTCGGCGGGATCCGGATCCGCGGCGGGCTCGGGCTCGAGCGCCACGCCGGATCCAGCCCCGCCCTCGACGGGAAACGAGATGCCCGAGAAGCAGCAGGTCGGCCTGACGCCCGAGCAAGCGAAGGCGATCGTCGCTCAAGCCGTCGCCGCCGAGGCGCAGCCGAATCCACCGTGCGAGCAGATCGTGCAGCAGCTCGGCGTGGCGCTGCCGATCGCGATCACCAAGCTCGACGCGTCCGCCATCCCGCCGCTCACCGCGTACGGCAAGTGCGCGCAGCGGACCAAGCGGTGGCGCGCATCCATTCGCGCAGCGACGGCGCTGCTCGAGGCCGGCGACGAGAACGTCAACGTGCCGGCCGCGATCGTGCGCGCGCTCGGCGAGATGGGCGAGTACGACAAGGCGATCCAGGTCGCCGTCGAGCTCGCGAAGAAGTATCCGAAGTCGAACGACCTGCTCATGGCCGGCGTCACGATGATCTTCTGCAAGGCCGAAGCGTGGGACAAGTGCATGTCCGCCGCGGAGAGCGGGCTCGCCGAGCTCGCGAAGAAGAACGTCGATCCGAACAGCGACGCCGTGCGCGTCATCCAGCTCATGCGCTCGGTCGCGTGGATCGTCACGGGCAAGCCCAAGGAAGCGCTCGACACCATCGCCGAGATCGAGAAGGTGCACGTGTCGTCGT
>JAEYYV010000419.1 GCA_023428295.1 Pseudomonadota bacterium | reverse complement strand
TCTGGGTCGAGGATCGCGTGCGTTCGGCGTGCTCGCTCGCTGCCTTCGCGATCGCCTCGGCGAGCTCGTGCGTGCTCGGCGGCGTGCCCTTCGCCGTGAACGCGAGCGGACCCTTGCCGGCGGGCGGCGAGGCCTCTGCGGCCTTCTTGATCGCCGCACTACCCATCGGCGCGGTGCTCGACGGATTCGGCTCGGCGGCGCGTGCGGCGGCGAGCTTCGCGGCGGCAGCAGCGGGACCTGCGGCGAGCGTGGCCTGGAGCTCCTTGCGGAGCGATGCCGAGCCCATCGGCAGCGTCGAGTCGAGGCCGGGCGCGATGCCGGGAAGCTCGGGTGGCGCGCCTTGCGGATCGGTTTCGTCCGGTGAAGGCTCGTGAACCGGCTGGCCGACCAGTGTCCGCGGAGGCTTCGGATCATCCGCTCCGCTCATCGCTCACCACCCATCCAGAACACCACCCGACTCTACACGGGTAATGTTTGGCGAATGCGAGCGGTCTTGATGATTGTGGCCCTTGGATGCGGCGCGCCACCCGTCGCAGGGCCGCCGGCAAACGTGCGAGCCGCGCCGGATCCGCCGCCGCCGCCCGAGCAGGCGGTCGTCGAGGATTGCGAGCCGAACGCATCGGGACACGAGCCGGGGAATCACGATCGCTACGCGTTCGAGGATCCGGTGACAAACCTGTACGGCTACAAGAACAAGGCGGGTGTGATCGTGATCGGCGCGATCTATCCGAGCGTGTACGAGTTCTCGCCGAAGGGGATCGCGGGCGTGGTCGACCCGGGACACAAGGCGTCGCCGTTCGCGTTCATCGATCCGAGCGGCAAGACACTCGCGCGCGCGTATCCGTTCGACAACGGTCCCGACTATTTTCAGGAGGGGCGCGCGCGGATCGTCGACGATCGGAAGCGCATCGGCTTCATCGACGACAGCGGCGCGATCGCGGTGCCGCCGAGGTTCACGAGTGCGGAGCCGTACTGTCGCGGCAAGGCGCACGTCGAATTCGGACTCGACAGCTACTGGATCGATCGCAAGGGGAACCGTGTGGCACCACCGCCCGATGCCTGATCCAGGCGTGATGCTTTTTGCAACGCGGTAGAGCGTGGCGAGGCGCCGGATCGCGGCGTAAGGTCCGCGCCGATGTCAAAGCTCAAAGGCGATCACATCAAGCGTGTCGGCCTCGTGTTCTCCGGCGGCCCCGCACCTGCGGCGAACGCCGTCATCGCATCCGCCGCGATGGCGCTGATCGAGGACGGCCGCAAGGCGATCGGCTTCTTCCACGGCTACTCGAATCTGCAGGACTACCACCCGGTCACGCACCGGCTGCTCCCCGACGAGCATTACCGGATCTTCGAGGAGCGCGACCTGCGCGGCCTGCGCAACTCGCGCGGCATCATCATCGGCACGGCGCGCAGCAATCCGGGCAAGGCGATCGACAAGCCCGAGCACCTCAGCGATCCGGCGCGCACCGAGAAGCTGCGCAACGTCTACAACGCGCTCGTCGATCTCGATATCGACGCGCTGGTCTCGATCGGCGGCGACGACACGCTGAAGACGGCGAACTTTCTGCACGAGTACCAGAAGCGGCTGCCCAAGGAAGCGCGCCGCGTGCAGGTCATCCACCTGCCGAAGACGATCGATAACGACTATCGCGGCATCGATTTCACGTTCGGCTTCTTCACCGCCGTCGACGTGATGGCGAAGGAGCTCCAGAACCTGCGCGCCGATGCGCTGGCGACCGGCAGCTACTTCATCGTCGAGACGATGGGGCGCAAGGCGGGGTGGCTGTCGTACGGCGTGGCGATCGCGGGCGAGGCGAATCTCGTCCTCGGCGTCGAGGACGTCGACGACAGCATCAGCGTGCCGGGGAAGAACCCGGGCGAGGTCTACCTGTCGCTCGAGAAGCTGACGGAGCGGATCTGCGATCTGATCCAGACCCGCGAGCGCCGCGGCAAGCACTCCGGCACCGTGGTGCTCGCCGAGGGCCTCGCCGAGATGTTGCCGCCGGGCCAGCTGGTCAACGCGCCGCTCGACGAGCACGGCCACCTGCCGCTCGGCCGCTTCGATCTCGGCAAGCTGGTCGCGCAGATGGTGACCAAGCACTACGAGGAGAAGTACGGGCGCAAGAAGAAGGCGACGGGGCTCCAGCTCGGCTACGAGTCGCGCTGCTCGCCGCCGCACGCGTTCGACGTCATGCTCGGCAGCCAGCTCGGCATCGGCGCCTATCGCGCGCTCGTCGAGGAGAACCTCGACGGTCACATGGTGAGCGTGGTCGGCCAGCTCGATCTGTCGTACGTGGCGTTCAAGGATCTGATCAACGCGCAGTCGATGAAGACCGAGGTGCGGCTGATCAAGCCGGGCAGCGACTACCACCGGCTGGCGCGCTTCCTCGAGACGCGCACCGACAAGATCGTCGACTGGCAGCCGGGCAGGCGGACGGAGGAGAAGTAGTGGCGTGGGTGAAGATTCCCGCCGAGCACCACGAGGTGTTCATGGCGGCGCTGCCGAAGGATCCGCGCGTCACCACGCTCAAGATGTTCGGTGGCATCGCGGCGAAGACCAACGGCCAGATGTTCGCAGGCCTGTTCGCGCGGTCTTTCATCGTCAAGCTCGACCAGGCTGATCACGCCGAGGCGATGAAGCTCGACGGTGCCGAGCAGTTCGATCCGATGGGCACCGGCCGGATCATGACGCACACCGTGCTGATGCCCGAGGAGACGTTCGGCGATGACGCCGAGCTGAGGAGCTGGCTGCGCCGCGCGTTCGATTACACGCTGACGCTGCCGCCGAAGGCGACAACTTCGAAGGACAAGCCGGTCGCGAAGCCCGCGGCGAACAAATCAGCACCCGCGAAAGCCGCGCCCGCGAAAGCGCCCGCGAAAGCCGCGCCCGCGAAAGCCGCGCCCGCGAAAGCCTCGCCCAAACCTGCAACCAAGCCCGCGGTCAAGAGCCCGGCCAAGTCGGCGGCGAAAGGCTCAGCGAAGAAGCCCGCCGCGAAGCGCTGACCAAAAGGACAACTGCGAAAGGCTCGACGGCGACGAAGTTTCCTTCGCGGCGGTGCGCTGATCTCTCTCGCCCGGGGTCAAGCACAGAGCCGCTGGGCGACAGGGTTCGCACAGAGGAATTGATCGGCGTTGCGCGAACGAGGGCAATGAACGCGGGCGAATCGATCTGTTCGAGACCGGAGCACGCGATCTGCGACGTCAGCCGTACGACGCTTGAAAAAATCCTCTGTGCGACCACTGTCCCGCTGCGACTCTGTGCTTGCTCCGTTCCACGAACACCTGCCACCGCACCTCGGCCCAATCGCCTCACGGATCAGCGAACGATGATCGAAGCGTGAGTAGATCGCGCGGGCATCAGCGACGCAGGCGCCAGGCGAATCGCGCGGGCGTCAGCGACGCAGGTGGCGGCGCCAGGCGTGATGCTGCAGGAGCCACGCGCGAATCACGAGTTGACGACGAAGGGCATCCAGCGTCGGCATTTCCCAATTGTTCCGGGTTTCGGAGCGATGGGTACTAGCAATTCACGAGATTCTCACCAGCCTTGCCGTGCTCTACCGTCGGGGCAAACCCTCAAAAGGCCGTGATACGCTGCCGCCGATGAGGAAGCTGTCCCTGGTGTTCGTGGCGCTGGCGCTCACGTCGGGCTGCGTCACGTCCGGAACCCACAAGAAGAAGATGGCGGCGGCGAAGAAGGCGCATGACGACGACATGGCCGCCGCGAAGCAGCGCGAGACCGATCTGAGCACGAAGCTCGACGCGACCACCAAGGAGCTCGAGACGGCGAAGACCGACAAGGCCGGCCTCGAGAAGCAGGTCGACATCATGACCGCGACCAGCGCGGCGATGGAGGATCGGCTCAAGCAGCTCGGTCAGAACGTCAACAACCTGACCACCCAGAACAAGGTGGTGAGCGCTCAGCTCGAGGAGCTGCGCCGGCAGAAGGCGGCCGCCGAGGCGCGGGCGCAGGTGTTCCGCAACCTGGTAGCGAAGCTGCAGTCGATGATCACGTCGAAGGAGCTGACGGTGCGGCCGCGCAACGGCCGGCTGATCATCGCGCTGCCGAACGACATCCTGTTCGATTCGGGATCGACGACCCTGAAGCCGGCGGGACAAAAGGCCCTCGAGAAGATCGCGGCGGTGCTGGCGACGATCGATGACCGCCAGTTCCTGATCGCCGGCCACACGGACAACGTGCCGATCAAGACGGGCAGGTACTCGTCGAACTGGGAGCTGTCGACCGAGCGCGCGGTGAACGTGGTGACGTTCCTCGTCAAGAAGGGGATGTCGCCGAAGAACCTGTCGGCGGCCGGCTACAGCGAGTTCGATCCGGTGGCGAGCAACGACACCGAGGCCAACAAGGCGCAGAACCGCCGGATCGAGATCGTGCTGCAGCCCAACATCTCCGAGCTGCCCTCGCTCGACGACATCAAGTAGTCCCCGGTGGCCCGAACGGGCCTTCTGGAAGGTCGGGCCGCGGCAAGTAAGCCAAATCCGATTCAAAGGTATCGATGGGGCTTGCCTTTTCGGTGCCCCGGAAAGAAAACCCCTGCCATGCGTTGCTTAGCGGCAGGTCTGATTGCACTGGCCAGTACGTCCGTGGCGAGTGCCAACGTCGAAGTCGGAGGCGTCGCGGGCCTTCGCACGTTCAGCGAAGATAGCTCCCTCGGTGTCGTCACCGGGATGGACGACAAGCCCACTCCGGCGGCCACCAGCCTGAAGAACTCGACGTTCTTCGGCCTGCGGCTCGGCGTGTTCTTCAACAAGAAGCTCGGTGTCGAGGTCGAGGGCGGCGGCGTGCCGACCGAGCCGCGCACGATCCTGTTCGACATCTGGATGGTCGCCGCGCGCGCGCAGATCGCCTACCAGTTCCGCACCGACGACGACCGCAACAAGCTGGTGCCGTTCGCGCTGGCGGGCGCGGGTCTGCTCAAGATCGTCGATGTCGGCGCCAAGGCGAACGAGTCGATCGTCGACAAGGACCAGAAGATCGCGCCGTACATCGGCTTCGGTGCCAAGTACCGCACCCAGGCCGGCTGGGGCGTGCGCGCCGATGCTCGCGCGCTGCTCGCACAGACGGTCGAGAAGGATTCGGCCTCGGACAAGTTCGGCGACAAGGGCTTCGCGCTCGAGGTCGAGCTGCTGCTCTCCATGTACAAGGACTTCGGCTACAAGGCGCCGAAGAAGAAGGAGGAGCCGCCTCCGCCGCCGAAGGATGACGATCCGGACAAGGACGGCATCGCCGGCGCCGCCGACCAGTGCCCCACCGAGCCCGAGGACAAGGACGGGTTCGAGGACGAGAACGGCTGCCCCGACAAGGACAACGACAACGACGGCGTCGCCGACGCCGCCCCCGACAAGTGCCTCAACGACGCCGAGGACAAGGACGGCTTCGAGGACGAGGACGGCTGCCCCGATCTGGACAACGACGGCGACGGCGTGCCGGACGCACAGGA
Source organism: Pseudomonadota bacterium (assembly GCA_023428295.1). Taxonomy (GTDB): domain Bacteria; phylum Myxococcota_A; class Polyangia; order Haliangiales; family Haliangiaceae; genus JABFXX01. Next base: position 23,269 of record JAEYYV010000419.1, on the reverse strand, counting down.
CAAGTGCCCGGCGGATCCCGAGACCAAGAACGGCTTCCAGGACGAGGACGGCTGCCCGGACGAGATCCCGCAGCAGCTGAAGAAGTTCACGGGCGTCATCAAGGGCATCAACTTCAAGACGGGCGATGCCACGCTGCTCGCGTCGTCGAACAAGACGCTCGACGCTGCGATCAAGGTCCTCCAGGAGTTCCCGGACCTCAAGGTCGAGATCCAGGGCCACACCGACGACGTTCCGCTCAAGGCGAAGGCCGGCGCGAAGTACCAGGACAACCTGGCGCTCTCGCAGGGCCGCGCTGACTCGGTGAAGGCGTACTTCCAAGGGAAGGGCATCGACGAGTCTCGCCTCATCGCGAAGGGCTACGGCGACACGATGCCGGCCGAATCGCCGGAGGGCCTCAAGGGCGCGAAGCTCACCGCCGCGCGCACCAAGAACCGCCGCGTCGAGTTCAAGCTCGTCTCGTCGCTGACGGAAGCACCGGCACCAGCCCCCGCGCCGGAGCCCGCGCCGGCCCCGTAAGCGCATCGCACTCGCGATGACCGCAAAGCGCTCCGTTCCGGCGGGGCGCTTTTCGTTTTCGGTGATACGAATCGGCTCGTGCTACCCGCCGATCTCGTCGCCGTGCTCGTATGCCCTCGCTCCAAGAAGGAGCTCATCTATTTTCCCAAGGGCGAGGAGAACCGCGACGAAGGGGCTGGCTTTCTCTTCTGCCCGGCGTCGAAGTTGCGCTACCGCATCGAGAAAGGGGTCCCCGTCCTGCTCGTGGAGGAGGCGACCGACGTGCCCGATGCGGTGGCCAGCGAGCTGATCTCGCGTGCCCGATCGCTCGGTCTGGCGGTTCCCGCGTAATCACGCGCCGTTAGGCAAAATGTAGCGCTTGACGTAGAGCAGCATGGCGCGGTAGATCGCCGGTTCCCCAAGGGAGCCGATCGGTGCTGAAGTCGCTTTCGATCTTCACGGGCAACGCGAATCGCGCGCTTGCAGATGAAATCTGTAAGTTCGTCGAAATCCCGCTTGGACGCGCCGACGTGACGCATTTCTCCGACGGAGAAATCTACGTCGAGATCGGCGAGAACGTCCGCGGTGTGAACTGCTTCGTCGTGCAGCCAACGTGCTCGCCGCCGAACCAATCGCTGATGGAGCTGCTCATCATGATCGATGCGCTCCGTCGAGCGAGCGCAGGTTCCATCGTCGCGATCATTCCGTACTACGGCTACGCGCGACAGGATCGCAAAGCGAAGCCGCGTACGCCGATCACCGCGCGCCTCGTCGCGAACCTCATCACCGCCGCCGGCGCCAACCGCGCGCTCGCGATGGATCTGCACGCAGGTCAGATCCAGGGCTTCTTCGACATCCCCTTCGATCACCTCTACTCGATGCCCGTGCTGATCGAGGAGCTACGCACGCTCGGCTACGGCGGTGATGGAACCGTCGTCGTGTCGCCGGACGCGGGTGGCGTCGAGCGCGCGCGCGCGTTCAGCAAGCGCCTCGGTGCGGGCCTCGCCATCATCGACAAGCGCCGTCCCGCGCCGAACGTCTCCGAGATCATGAACATCGTCGGTGACGTGAAGGGCAAGAAGGCCGTCATCGTCGACGACATCATCGATACCGCCGGCACGCTCGCCAACGCAGCGCAGGCGATCATCAACGCAGGCGCCGCCTCGGTCGCCGCCACCGCGAGCCACGCCGTGTTTTCGGGCAAGGCGATCCAGCGGATCACCGATTCGCCGCTCCAGCACGTGGTCGTGACCAACACGATTCCGCTGTCGGAGACTGGCCAAGGCTGCCAAAAGATTCGCGTGAAGAGCGTCGGTCGCCTCCTCGGAGAGGCGATCAAGCGCATTCATCACGGAGATTCGATCAGCTCGCTATTTGTGTGATAGGAACCCGGTCCCGCCACGCAGTACTGCACCCGGCATTCGAAGAGAACGAAGAGAGATACGCCATGGAAGTCGGAAAGCTCACCGTCGAAGTTCGAAACAACACTGGTCACAAGGGTGCTGCTCGTAAGCTGCGCACGCAGGGCAAGGTCCCCGGCGTTTGCTACGGCGCTACGGTCAACGGCCGCATCGAGCCACTGCCGATCATCGTCGACGTGAAGGCCCTGCGGGCCGCGCTCGATCCGATCCGCAAGAAGAACACCGTCATCGATCTGACGGTCACGGGTGGCGCGTCGACGCAGACGCTGTCCGCGCTCGTGAAGGACTACCAGCTCCATCCGCTTCGCCGCGAGATCACGCACGTCGATCTCCTCGCGATCGATCCGAACAAGGAAGTGCTCGCGTCGGTGCCGCTCGAGTTCTCGGGCAAGCCGAAAGGCGCGATCGACGGCGGCCAGATCCGCATCGTCATCCGCTCCATCGACGTTCGCGCCAAGCCGGCCGACATTCCGGTCAAGCTCAACATCGATGTCTCGCCGCTCGAGATCGGTGACGTCATCCACGTCTCCTCGATCGAGCTGCCCGACGGCGTCACCGTCGTCACCGGTCGCGACCTCGCCGTCGTGACCTGCGCGGCGCCGGACGAGGACAAGGGCGCGGCGACGGCCGAGGGCGCGGCGGCTGCCGACGCTGCGGCTGCTCCGGCTGCGGGTGCCAAGGCGGCAGCTCCGGCCGCAGGCGGCAAGGCTGCGGCAGGCAAGGCTGCACCGGCTGCGGCTGCCAAGCCTGCTGCCAAGAAGTAAGTCATGTGGTTGGTTGCGGGCCTCGGAAACCCCGGGCCGAAGTATCAGCGCAACCGACACAACATCGGCTTCATGGTCGTCGACGAGCTCGTGAGCAAACACGGGCTCGCGGCGTTTTCGGTGCCGTCGTATTTCGGCCAGTGCGAGGTCACGAGTGGCCTCGTCGTCACCGAGCGCGGACGCGAGAAGGTCGTCGTCGTGAAGCCGATGGGCTACATGAACCTCTCGGGCTTCGCGGTCGCGCGTGTCGCCGGCTTTCACAAGATCGACGTCGACAAGATCCTCGTCGTACACGACGAGCTCGACCTCGATTTCGGCGTCGTGCGCCTCAAGTCCGGCGGTGGCCATGGCGGACACAACGGCCTGCGCTCGATCCACGAGCAGCTCGGCGAAGGCGGCTATGCGCGCCTGCGAATGGGCATCGGCCGCGACCCCAACAGCAAGCCAGGCGCAAAGGACGCGGCGGGCTGGGTCCTCAGTGACTTTCCGAAGGCGCAGGAGACGGGGCTAAGCGCCGTGATCAAGGCGGGTTGCGAGGACATCGAGGCGGTCTGTGCGAGGGGAATCAAGGACGCGATGAATCTGCACAACGCCCGTCCCAACCTGTCGCTTCTTTCGTGAGGCGTGATATAGAGCCTCCCCTTCAAACCTCGCTCGTCGTCGCCAAGCGGCGGGCTTCACACCCACGAGGACGACACACATGGCACGTCTGCAAAGTCAGCGCGACAAGCCGGGCACTGCCCGCGAATACGAGACCACGTACATCCTTCGCCCCAACACGCCCAACGAAGGCGTCGCCGAGGTGAACTCCCGCATCAAGGGAATCATCGAGGGCATGGGCGGCAAGATCATCAAGGTCGACAACTGGGGCAAGCGCCGCCTCGCGTACGAAGTCGCGAAGGAGCGCAAGGGCATCTACCTCTACTGGAACTACCTGGCGCAGCCGGGCGTGGTCGAGGAGACGGAGCGTAACCTCCGCATGCTCGACTCGGTGATCCGGTACCTCACCGTGAAGGTCGACGAAGACGTCGACGTCGGCGCGCGCCCGTCGGAGATCGACGACGCGTCGTACGAGAAGGCGGCGCAGACCGCAGCCGACGAGGAGGACATGTTCCTCGCGCGCGGCGGCGATGACGCATCGTCGAGCACCGAAGACGAAGAGGACTACGGCGCGGGCGCCGAGTTCGACAACATCCCCTCCACCGAGGCGAAGGAGTAAGTCATGACCACGCGTATGGATGCACCTCGTGGCCTCGGTGACGAGGACGGCCTGGATCGCGATGGCGATGATCGCCGTGGCGGAAAGGGCCGCGGCGCTGGACAGCGTCGCAAGCTCCTGTCCGACGAGATCGTCGCGAAGATCGATTACAAGAACCCGCAGATCCTGCGGTCGTTCGTCACGGACCGCGGCAAGATGATCCCGCGTCGCATCAGCGGCGCGTCGGCTCGTCAGCAGCGCGTGATTTCCACCGCTCTCCGGCGCGCGCGCATGCTGGCGCTCCTGCCGTTCTCGGTGACGGGAGACTAGTCATGGCGATGCAAGTCATTCTCACGCAGGACGTCGCGAACCTCGGCAAGGCGGGCGAGCTCGTCTCGGTCAAGCCCGGCTACGGTCGCAACTATCTCGTTCCGAACGGCTTCGCCGTGTCGGCCACGGTTCGCAACAAGAACCGCCTCGACCACGAGAAGGCGCTCATCGAGCGCAAGGTCGCGAAGGAGCGCGCGAACGCCAACGAGATCGCGACGAAGATCAACGCGATGACGCTCCAGTTCGAGCGCGTCGTCGGCGAGGACGAGAAGCTGTTCGGCTCCGTCACGAGCCGCGATATCACGGAGCAGCTGAAGAAGGCGGGCGTCGAGATCGACCACCGCTGGGTGCAGCTCGACAGCGCGGTCAAGGCGCTCGGCAAGTACGAGACGAACGTTCGTCTCGCGGCCGGTGTGACCGCGGTTCTGAAGTTCTGGGTCGTCGGCAAAGACAAGTAGTGTTGCGAGTGGTTCCGTCGCGCGTGATCATGTCGCGCGCGATCGGAATCGCCAACGCGACATCGTCGGTGTAGGGTCATCGTTCGATGGCGCGCGGTCGAGTTCTCCCGCACAACCTGGACGCCGAGGCCTCCATCCTCGGTGGCGTCATCCTTCGCAACGAGACGCTGATCCATCTCGAGTCGGTGGAGGTCGATGACTTCTACGACATGCGCCACAAGGTCGTGTGGCAGGCCATCCGCAACCTCGAAGCGGCGGCCAAGCCCATCGATGTCGTGACCCTCGAGGTCGAGATCGAGAAGCAAGGCAAGCTCGACGCGATCGGCGGCGTCGCGTTCCTCGGCGAGCTCGCGCTGCGCGTGCCCACCGCCGACAACGTGCTCGCGTACGCGGAGATCGTCACGGACAAGCATCAAGCGCGCAAGCTGATGCTCGCGTCCAACGAGATCCACGAGAAGGGCTACGAGGACGATCTCGAGATCCGCGACTACCTCGACGACGCAGAGGCCAAGATCTTCGAGGTCACGCAGCGCAAGGCCAAGAGCGGCCCCGAGCCCGTGAAGTCGCTCGTCAAGAAGGTCTTCAGCTCGCTCGACGAGCGCTTCAAGTCCGACGGCGGCATCACCGGCGTGCCCACGGGCTTCGCGGATCTGGATCAAAAGACCGCCGGCCTGCAGCCCACCGAGCTCATCATCCTCGCCGCGCGTCCCGCGATGGGAAAGACCTCGTTCGCGCTGTCGCTCGCGCAGAACGCGGCCACGTCGGGCGCGTGGCCATGCCTCGTGTTCTCGCTCGAGATGTCCTCCACCCAGCTCGCCGAGCGCATGCTGTGCTCGGAGGCCAAGGTGGACTCGTCGGCGCTTCGTCGCGGTCAGCTCCAGCGCCAGGACATGACCAACCTGACGTACGCCGCGGCCACGCTGTCCAAGGCGCCCATCCTCATCGACGACACGCCTGCCCTCTCGCTGCGCGAGCTGCGCGCCCGTGCACGTCGCTTCCGCTCCAACAAGGAGCTGTTCGCGGGCAAGAAGTTCGGCCTCATCCTCGTCGACTACCTCCAGCTCATGCGCGGCTCGCCGCAAGCAGCCAAGGCGTCGCGCGAGCAAGAGATCAGCGAGATCTCGCGTGGACTCAAGAGTCTGGCCAAAGAGCTCGATTGTCCGGTGCTCGCACTCTCGCAGCTGAACCGCTCGCTCGAGCAACGCACCGACAAGCGCCCGCAGCTCTCGGACCTTCGCGAGTCCGGCGCGATCGAGCAGGACGCGGATGTGATCATGTTCATCTACCGCGACGTCGTCTACAACAAGGAGTGCGAGAACCCGCACATCGCCGAGGTCATCCTCGGCAAGAACCGTCACGGCGCTACCGGCACGGTCGAGACGCACTTCGAAGGACGCTACACGCGCTTCGAGAACCTCTCGCAGCGCACGGACAGCCCTCCTCGCTCGTACGAGTGACGAGCGTAACGATCAGAACTTCTTGTCGAGCTTCGCGACGGCGCCTGCGGCGATCTCGATGTCCACCGTCTTTGCCTTCCGCGACTGCAGCTCGAGCAGCGTGATCTTGTGCTTGCCGGGGCTGAGGTTCAGCGTCTTGGGCGTCATGAGGTTCGTCGAGCGACCGTCGATGTAGATCAGCGTCGGCACGCTGCTCGACACGACGAGCTTGCCGGGGCCCGTCGCCTTCGCAGCGGGCTTGGACGACCGCACGATCTCCTCGAGGATCGGATCGCGCTCGGACTTCGCGACCGCCTTGGTGGGCTTGGCCGGCTTCGCGATCGCCTTGGCCGCAGGCTTCGCGATCGCGGCGATCTCGGCGCGCTTCGCACGACGCGACGACGACGATGACGCCTTCTTCGCTTTCGCCGCAGGCCGCGACGCGACGACGGGTGCCATCTCGATCTCCACGGCGGGCGCGGCCTTCGCCACGATCGTCGGCTGTGCCTCGCGGTTCTTCCACGTCGGCGCGGGCAGCTGCGACTCGGCGATCGGCTCTTCGATCTCGCTCACGACCGGCGCCGCGATCTGGGCGGCGGGTGCGGCAGCAGGCGCCGTCGGTGTTGCGGCCGTGTCGCCGCGCAGCGCGAAGTAGCCGACGACAAACACGAGCAGCGCGGTGCCGCCCATGAACGGCAGCAGGTAGCGGCCGAGCGACGGACGCACCGACGGCGTCGGCCCCGTGCTCGAGATGCGCTGAGGGTGATCGGCGGTGTCGGCGTAGATGTCGAGGTTGTGCTGCGGAATCGAGTACGACGACTGGAGCGGCGCGCTCGCGACGGCGTGCTGACCGGTGGCCCACGGCGGAACCGGATACGGCGTCACGCCATCCTGGTACGGACGCACGAGCGCGGGCAGTGCCTGCGCGACGTGAGCAGGAGCTTGTTGTGCGACTTGCGTCGGCATCACGGCCTGCGGTGGAAGCGCCATCGCGGTCGGGACGTGGGGCGGCAGTGCGGGCGCACCGTACGGCGCGTGTAGCGGCGATCGCATCGGTGGCGGCGTGGGGATCGCCGCGAGCGGCGCGATGTCCGTCTCCACACCATAGGACTCGTCGGGATCCTGCGAGGACGAGACCTGGTTGCTGGCGACATCGACGGGATCGATGCGCGTCGGGATGTTGTCGTAGGGATGGCGCGCGATGGGACGCGGCGGTTGTGTCGTGCGCTGCGGAGGTGGCGTTCCCTTCGCGCGGCGATCCAGGCGCGACGAGTGTGCACGCAGCGCGGACGCGGGCACGCGAACGGGTGCCACGGCGCGCGGTGGCGTTCCTTCCGCGAGGATCCCTCCGTCGCTCACGCGCATCGCTGGATCGAACGGAATCGTCTCGATCGAGTCGAGCCACCGCTTCTGCGGACCATCGATCTCGGTCGCGTCAGTGGTGTCGTCTGCGTAGTCAACGAATTCGCTGTGGGCCATATGCGGGGTACTCCAACGCCAGTGGATCGCTGTGCCCACGCAAGGCTGCACGGGGTGGACCACGCCGGCACATCCTGATCTTCGAGGGTTCGGCGACCGCATGATGTGGACTCTTCGAGATGGCAACTTGGCTGGCCGGGTGGACTGACCACCTAGCAACCGCGTTAAGATGGCCCCGTGCCAAACCCGCAGCCGGGAACGATCCTGGGCGCCTACCGAGTCGAAGGAACGATCGGGGCGGGATCGATGGGCGAGGTCTTCCGCGGCGTCGACACCGGTCTCAATCGCAAGGTCGCGATCAAGATCCTCTCGGAGAAGCACCGCGACTCGCCGGAGCTGCGCAAGCGCTTCGAGCGTGAAGGCCGCGCGGTCGCCGCGATCTCGCATCCCAACGTCGTGCAGGTGTTCGCGACGGGCAGCTTTGACGATCGCCCGTACATCGCGATGGAGCTCCTCGATGGAACGGACCTCGGCTCCATCGTGGAGAAGATGGGCCCGCTCGATTCGCTCTCGGCCGCGCACGCCGCGCTCGACGCGACGATGGGCCTCGCCGCCGCGAGCAAAGCGGGCCTCATCCATCGCGACGTGAAGCCGTCGAACCTTGTCCGGCTTTCGGACGGTCGGGTGAAGGTCACCGACTTCGGTCTCGCCAAGCCGATGGATCCGGGCGCAGAGCCGGCGCTCACCGCGATGGGTGTCGTGGTCGGAACGCCGGACTACATCGCGCCCGAGCAAGCGCGCGGGGAAGCGATCGACGAGCGCGTCGATATCTATGCGCTCGGCGGAACCTTGTACTTCCTGCTCACCGGAATTCCTCCCTTCCGCACCGGAAAACCTGCCGAGGACAAGTATCTCAAGGTGGTCGCGCGTCACCTGCGCAACCCTGCGCCCGATGCAGCGGTGACAAATCCGTCGGTGGATCGCGAGCTCGCCGGGCTCACGCGCACGATGATGGCGAAGAAGGCGGCCGAGCGCCCGACGTACGACGACCTCGTGCTGCAGCTGTCCGCGATCGTCGCGCGTCTCGATCCGAGCTCCGTGCCGCTGATCGTCTCGGCCTCGCGCGAACGCTCTCGACCGTTCACGCTGCCACCCGAAGAGTCGGTGCCGGATCACTCGGCGACGATCAACGACAGCCAGCTCGACGTTCCGCCGCCGCGCGCGTTCCCGGGATGGCTCGTGCTGTTCACGCTCGCCGCGCTCGCGACGTTCGTCGCGGGCCTCGTCGTGTACATGCGCAAAGGCGAAGCGACCGCAGGCACGGCGAGCGGACGTGGCAGCGACAGCGCCGTTGTCATCGATGCTGGTGCGGGCTCGGGCTCCGCCGCAGGCAGCGCCGCGCCCGTGGTGCCCGATGGCATGCTCCTCGTGAAGAAGCCCGACGGCACCACGTTCCTCGCCGACACCGCGCCGGTCTCGCTCGACGACTACAAGGCCGTGTTCGCCAAGCACGAGCAGGCGGGCAAGCCGACCGACCCCGTCGTCGAGATCTCGTACACGGAGGCGAAGTCCTTCGCGCTCACGCGCGGCCGCCGCTTGCTGACGCCCGAGGAGTGGGACGCCGCGAGCGTGACCCCGGGCTTCGTCGTCGCGGGCAAAGGCGTGCTCGAGTGGGTCGACTCCCCCGACGAGAAACAGCGAATGGCTAAGCAGCACGGCAAGACGGAAGTGCGGCCCGACACGAAGCACAAAGACGTCACGTTCCGGACCGGCAAGACCCTGTAAGGGTTAAGGTCACTGCCGAGGTCATCCATGAGTACCGACGTCGACCGTCTCGTCGACATGATCGTCGATCGCGTGAAGGAGCGCCTCGGCAGCCAGCCCGCCGCCAGGCTCAACGTCCTCCCGCGTGACCGCGGCGAGTGCAACGACGACACTGCTCCGGGCGAGGATTGTGCGAGCTGCGGCTCGTGCGTCGTGCGCCGTCCCTGGTCCGTGCGTGCGATGGAAGGAGCCGGCGCGATGCGCGTGGGCGCCCTGCCCGGCGTTGGCCACGTGCCGACCGATCTCGCCAAGATGATCGATCACACGCTGCTCAAGCCAGACGCCACGCGCGACGAGGTCGTGAAGCTGTGCGAGGAAGCGCGCAAGCATCGCTTCGCCAGCGTGTGCGTGAACACCACGTGGGTCCCGCTCGCGAAGTCGCTGCTCGCGGGCACCGACGTGATGGTGTGCGCGGTCGTCGGCTTTCCGCTCGGCGCGATGCTGCCCACGGCCAAGGCGTACGAAGCGCGCGACGCGGTTCGCGCGGGCGCCAAAGAGATCGACATGGTCATCAACCTCGGCGCGCTCAAGTCGCGCGACTACGAGACCGTGTTCGAAGACATCTGCCGCGTCGTGAAGGCCAGCGCGCCCGCGGGCGTGAAGGTGATCCTCGAGACCGGCATGATCGATCAGGAGCAGAAGATCATCGGCTGCACGCTGTCCAAGCTCGCGGGCGCCGCGTTCGTGAAGACGTCCACGGGCTTTGCCAAGGGCGGCGCCACCGTCGAGGATATCGAGCTCATGCGCCGCATCGTCGGAAGCGATGTCGGCGTGAAGGCATCGGGCGGCGTGCGCACGGCGGAGGATGCCGTGAAGATGGCGCAGGCGGGTGCAAACCGAATCGGCGCGTCGGCGTCCGTCGCGATCGTGACGGGCACGACGTCGACGTCGAAGGGCTACTAAGGACGAATGCTACCGGTCCAACTGATTCGCAAGAAGCGCGATGGCGGTGTGCTCGACGACGACGAGCTGCGCGCGTTCGTCGCCGGCGTCACCGACGCGTCGATCCCCGATTACCAAGTCGCCGCGATGCTGATGGCGATCTACTTCCAAGGCATGGACGATCGCGAGCTCGCGACGTGGGCCGACGCGATGACGCGCTCGGGCGACGTCATCGATCTCTCGCACGTGCGCGCCCGGAAGGTCGACAAGCACTCGACCGGTGGCGTCGGCGACAAGATCTCGATCCCGCTCGCACCGGCGGTCGCCGCGTGCGGCGTCGCCGTTCCGATGGTCTCGGGCCGCGGCCTCGGTCACACGGGCGGCACGCTCGACAAGCTCGAGTCCATTCCTGGCTTTCAGGTCAACCTCGGTGTCGAGAAGTTCGCGGAGCTCGTCGCCGAGCTCGGCTGCTGCTTGATCGGACAGACCGCGCGCATCGCGCCCGCCGACAAGCGCCTCTATGCGCTGCGCGACGTCACCGCCACCGTCGAGTGCTTGCCGCTGATCGCGTCGTCGATCATGAGCAAGAAGCTCGCGGAGGGCATCGACGCGCTCGTGCTCGACATCAAGGTCGGCCGCGGCGCGTTCATGAAGACGATCGAGCGCGCGAGAGAGCTCGCGGCGCTGATGAAGACGATCGGCGAGCGCGCCGGCAAGCGCATCACGTGCGTGCTGACGGACATGGACGCGCCCATCGGCCGCACCATCGGCAACTCGCTCGAGATCCGCGAGTCGATCGAGGTGCTCAAAGGCGGCGGCCCCACGGACACCAAGGAGCTCACGCACGTCCTCGGCGCGGAGATGCTCCTCCTCGGCGGCGTCGTGAAGGATCCGGACGAAGGCATCGCGCGCATCCAAGCGTCGCTCTCGGATGGCAGCGCGCTCGCGAAGTTCAAAGAGATCGTCGCGGCGCAGGGCGGCGATCCCCGCGTCGCCGATTCGCCCGGCTCGATCCTGCCCAAGCCAAAGGTGCGCGAGGAGCTCTCGCTGAGACCGGGTCGCATCGTCGGCATCGATAGCGAAGCGCTCGGCATCGCCGCGCTGATCCTCGGCGCGGGTCGCCGCACCAAGGAGGACACGATCGATCCGTCGGCGGGCCTCGTCATCGACGCGTTCCTCGGCGACGTGATCACCGAGGACGCCCACCCGCAGATCGTGCTGCAGCACAGCCTGGGACCAGAAGATGGCAGGGTCGCCGAAGCGCGTGCGATGATCGAGCGAGCTTTCGAGATGCAGCCCGCCCACGATCTCCCGCCGCCCGTTCGCAGCTCTCGCATCCTCGAGGTGATCCGATGACGTCGCTGAACTCGCCGAGCGATGGCGTGTACGAACGCGTGCACGCGACCGCGTCGATCATTCGCGACCGCATCGGGGCCGGGAACGATCCGCGCGTCGGCCTCATCCTCGGCTCGGGTCTCGGCGGATTCGCAGACGGCCTCGAGGACGCCACCGCGATCGAGTACACCGAGCTCCCCGGCTTTCCGCGCTCTCACGTCGTGGGACACAAGGGCCGCCTCGTCATCGGCACGCGCGGCGGTGCACGCTGCGTCGCCATGCAGGGACGCGTGCATATGTACGAGGGACACAGCGCGCAGTCGGTGGCGTTCCCCGCGCGCGTGCTCGTCGCGCTCGGCGCCAAGGTCATCATCGTGACCAACGCGGCCGGTGGCCTCAACCCCACGTGGCCCGCCGGCACGCTGATGTTGATCCGCGATCACATCGACATGCTGCGCGACCAAGCGCTGCGCGGTCCCAACGACGATCGCCTCGGCCCGCGCTTTCCGGACATGACCACGGCGTACGCGCCGGAGCTCCGCGAGCTGGTGCGCGACGTCGCGCGCAGCGCCGGCATCGCGATCCACGAGGGCGTGTACGTCGCGATGCCCGGCCCCTGCTACGAGACGCCGGCGGAAGTGAAGATGCTGCAGACCATCGGCGCCGACGCGACGGGCATGTCCACCGTGCCCGAGGTCGTCGTGGCGCGGCACATGGGCGCGCGCGTGATCGGTATCTCGTGCATCACGAACCAAGCCGCGGGCATCAGCGGACACGCGCTGTCGCACGAAGAGGTCACCGAAACGGCGACGCGCGTGCGCTCGACGTTCGAGGGGCTCCTCGACGGTATTCTCGGCGCACTCGTCGAGCGAGGCGAGCTCGCATGAAGACCGCGTCTCCCGACCTCGTATCGCTCGCCACCGAGGCGCAGGAGACCGCGTACGCGCCGTACTCCAAGTTTCACGTCGGCGCGGCGATCCGCGCGTCGGGACAGAACTACTCGGGCGCGAACGTCGAGAACGCGTCGTATGGCCTCTCGATGTGCGCCGAGCGCACCGCCCTGTTCACCGCGGTGCGCGCCGGATCGCAGGACCTCGAGGAGGTCGTCGTGATCACCGACGCGTCGCCTCCGTCGTCGCCATGCGGCGCGTGCAGGCAGGTCCTGTTCGAGTTCGCGAAGGACGCGAACGCCGTGGTCGTCACCGCGGTCAACCCACAAGGCGAGCAGCGACAATGGACGCTCGCGCAGCTTCTCCCCGACGGGTTCAAGGGCGACGAGCTCCCGTAGAGACGGTTATGGCCGAGCTGATCTTCCGAGGCGGAACGATCCTGACGATCGACGGTGCGCATCGCGTGATCGCGGGTGACATCGCGACGAAAGACGGTGTGATCGCGCAGGTCGGCGGCAGCTACACGCCCGAGACCGCGGAGTACCAGATCGTCGATTGCACGGGCTGCATCGTCATGCCGGGCCTCGTGCAAGCGCACGTGCACACGTGTCAGACGCTCGCGCGCGGACGCGCCGACGACATGGAGCTCCTCGATTGGCTGCGCGACGTGATCTGGCCGTACGAGGGACGGCTCGACGAAGAAGCGCTGTCCGCCGCCGCGGAGCTCGCGTACGCGGAGCTGCTGCTCGGCGGAACCACGGCCGTGCTCGACATGGGCACCGTGCATCACACCGACGCCGTGTTCCGCGCCGCGGAGGCGTCCGGCATCCGCGCCACGATCGGCAAGTGCATGATGGACGCGCCGGACACCGTGCCCGGCCTCGCGGAGTCGACGAAGGCATCGCTCGATGCGAGCGCGGATCTCGCGAAGCGCTGGAACGGCGCGGCCGGCGATCGGCTGCGCTACGCGTACGCGCCGCGCTTCGTGCTGTCGTGCACCGACGAGCTCCTGCGTGAAGTGGGCGTGCAAGCCAAGGCAAACGGCCTGCGCATTCACACGCACGCGAGCGAGAACCACGGCGAGATCGACCTCGTTCGTCAGCGCTATGGGGTCGAGAACATCGTCGCGCTCGATCGGCTCGGCCTCCTCGGCGAGCACGCGTGCATCGCGCACGGCGTGCACCTCTCCGACGACGAACGCCGCATCCTCGCGGAGCGCGGTGCGCACGTGTGCCACTGCCCGTCGTCGAACCTGAAGCTCGCGTCGGGAATCTGCTCGGTGCCAGACCTCATCGCCGCCGGCGTCTCCGTCGCGCTCGGCGCCGATGGCGCGCCCTGCAACAACAACCTCGATGGCTTCCTCGAGCTCCGGCTCGCCGCGCTCCTCCACAAGCACAGGCACGGTCCGCTCGCCCTCCCCGCGCCCGAGGCAGTTCGCATCGCCACGCTCGGCGGCGCGCGGGCGATCGGCCAAGCGGACCGCATCGGAACGCTCGAGGTCGGAAAGCGCGGCGACGTGATCGCCGTCGACGTGCAGGCGCTCCACGCGATTCCATCCTCGAGTCCGTGGTCCGCGATCGCCTACGCAGCGAAGGCGTGCGACGTGCGCCATGTCGCCGTCGATGGCGCGCTCGTCGTACGCGATCGCCGCCTGCTCACGCTCGATACAGAGCAGCTGCGAGCGCGAGCGATCGCTGCGGCTCGCAGGCTGTTCCCGTAGTTACGCATCGAACCAGTTCGATAACTGGCCCCAGCCCCCTGCCCGTGGTACCCCATGGCATCGCTTCTGGGACGCGCCTCGTCTGGCGCATGACGAAGTGAGGGAGCCATGACCATGGAAAGCTTTCGCCTGCGCGGAAACCCGGATCGAATCTTCATTTCTATCGACGAGAGCACCGGCACGTCCACCGTGTCGTTCTTCCCCGTCGATTGCGGGTCGCCCTACCAGCACACCAACGACGCGGAAGGGAAGCTCGCGCTGCAGGACGCAAAGTCGATCATCGCCAAGCATCCCAGCGCCACGATCCACGGCCCGCATTTCCATGCGGCACGGCCGGCGAAGGCGCGCGTCCGCAAGCGCGCCTAGGTTATTCTCTCGATTCTGTGGAGGACGCGGCCGCCGCGCGCCCCATTCTCGGGACCACTCACCCCCGAGGTCGTGGCGTCGAGCGCTCGAGCAGGCGCGATCTTCGGTCCGACCACGGGCAAACCGCGCTAAGGTGTGGCCGTGCTGCTGACGCGCGAGGAAATGACGTTCGACTTTGGTGGCGCGAAGCTCGATCCCGTCAAGGATCGCGAGCTGCTGGAGTGGATGCTGAACCAGTTCCTCTATGGCGAGGTGACGGGCATCCAGGTCGGCCACTGGCTGTACGACGCGCCGGACTTCGACGCGGCCAAGTTCCTCGCGCGGCAATCGCTCGAGGAGATGCAGCACGTCGATAACTTCCTCCGCATCATGGCGATGCTCGGCTGCCAACCCAAGCCGGCGCACGCGGCGGTTCGCTTCCTCGCCACCGGCATGATGGGCGGTTCGTGGGCGGAGCACGTCGCGCTCGAGATGGCGCAAGGCGAAGGCTTCGTGCTGCAGGCGTTCTACGCCGTGATCGACACACTCGATCACAAGCCGAGCGTCGACATCCTTCGGCGCGCCGTGAAGCAGGAAGAGCGTCACGTCGAGTTCGGCGAGGACCAGACCAAGAAGGCGATCGAGGGCAAGCCGTGGCTGCGCCGTCGCCTGCTCGGACTCTCGCTCGTGTCGATGTGGGGCGTGGCGCGGCTCGCGGGCTTCATGGAGAAGCGGTTGCCGCCCGATCACGTCGTGCTGAAGCACCTGCCCGCGTTCCTCGCGCACGCCAACACGTGCGCCGAGTTACGTCTCCGGCGCATCGGCGTGCTCGATCGTCCGCTCGCGGAGATCGGCAAAGCCAAGCGCGCGGCGCTCGTCGCGGAGGCGTACGGCGGCAAGGCGCTCGGTGGGCTCGGCTCGCTCGTGATGCTGCCGCTTCGCGCGCTGCCGTTCTGGCCCAAGAAGAAGCGACTGACCGACACGTACCTGCGCGATCAGCACATCACCGGCTTCACTTCGCTGGCGTTGCCTGCTTCGACGACGGCGCCGGCGACTTCGCAGGAATAGGCGTTCCGTCGTCGCACGTGAGCGCGAGTGGCTCGCCGCTCTCGAGGTTCGGCGACAGCAGCGCGGTCCCGAACACGAACGCGGCCAGCTCGCTATCGCCGATCGGCTCGCTCACGTGACCTTGCACGAGCACCCACTGGCAGTCCGTGGGGTTGGTGCCGCACGACTGCGACTCGAGCTTCTTGCGCTCCGCTTCCGAGCGCGAGTCGTCTTGCGCGATCGCGCGGCGTCGCTCGAACACGAACGTGGTGCGCATGCGGACCTTGCCGGCGCCGACGCCGGGTTGCGCCGGGAGATCCGCGACGACGTTTCCGATCCAGTACGCGATCGTCGCCTTCTCGAGCGACCGACCGACGTATCCGATGCGGCGATCCTCGACGGTCTTCATCGGTCCCGCTGCGAGCTTCGCGGTGATGGTATCCGCGCCGTGCCACTCCGCTTCGACATCGGGGCCGAGCAACATCGCCTCGGGTCCCGTCGCGACGCGCGTGCGCGTTGCCTGCTGCGAGAGCACCGGGCTCACTGCACTCGACAGCGCGTCGACGAAGTCCGACGACGGCACCGACTTCGACGGGATGCGCACGCCATAGAGCCCCTCGGGGCGCGGCGCCGGCGTGTGCCCGAACGACATGTGCTCGAAGATCGGCACCCAGCGATCGCCGTCGCGCGCGTACAGCATCGTGATGCGCAGCGGGATCACCGCGACGCGATCGCACATCAGGATGCGCCACGACAGCTCGTCGAACACCCACGCCGCCGAGTGATCGCGCGCGAGGTGCGTCTCGAGTCGCTTCGATCGCACCTCCGTCCGCGTGTCGCGATCCGTGCGCAGCGGCCAGCGCGATGGCGCGCGCTCGAGCTGCTCGGCGATCAGCACGTCGCCCGGCCCCACGCCGATGCGCGCACCGCCGATGTCCATCGGGATCATGCCGGTCTCCGTATCCGGCGGCTCGTCGCGCTCGTACGACGTGAGCACCTCGTCCTGCAGCTCGGCGATGATCGACGCGACGAGGTTCCCGTCGTTGACGGCGATCGGATCTGCGAGGACAGGCTTGACCTTGTCTTGTCGCTGCGGGCATCCCGCCGCGACGAGAGAGACGACGATGACGAGAGAGCGGCACTTCACGCGAGATCCTCGGGGCGATCGACATCGCGCACCACGCCGCGATCGTCGACCGCGATGTTGATCACGTCGTGTCTCGCCAACACGCTGCGCGCACCTTCGGGCTCGGCGCTGCACGCCGACAGCGCGGAGAACAGCGTGCTCGCGATCAGCGGCGGGTGCCCTCCACGCCCCTCGAACGTGGGCCGCGCCGCATCGTGCGCGCCGATGCCCGCGAGCAGCCGCCCGAGCGTCGTCGTCGCCACGAACGGGTGGTCCACGGGCCACAGAAACGCGCGCGACGCCTGCGCGACCGCGCGAAAACCGAGCTCGATCGACGTGGCCATCCCTCGATCGGGATCTGGGTTGTCCACGACGCTCTCGATCGAGAGCCGCCGCGCTTCCTCGCGCACGGCTCGATCGTGCGGCGCGCCGACCACGACCACCACATGATCGACCCCCGCCGCGCGCGCCTTCTCGGTGATCGTCTGGAGGTATGTCGCGTCCCCGACGCGAAGCAGCGCCTTGGCCACGGTGCCGAGGCGACGCCCCGCCCCTGCCGCGAGGATCACCGCGCCGGTCATGCGTTGTCCTCGTGGTGCCGGCGGTACTCCCACGTGCCGGGCATCGACGAGCCACGACGGCGACGCGCGACGAGCTCGGCCGCGATCGCCACCGCGATCTCGTCGGGAGTCTCGGCCCCGAGATCGAGTCCGATCGGCGCGCGCAATCGCGCCCAGCGCGCTTCGCCTCGATCTCCGTCGAGGAGGCCCTTCGCGCGCAAGCGCTTCTCGAACCGCCCGACCTTGCCGCGCGATCCGATCATGCCGAGGTAGCCGATGGCGTCGTTGCCGATCAGCGCCTCGAGCAGCTTCTGATCGATCGCGTGATCGCGCGTGACGATGAGGACGTAGTCATCCACGCCAAAGCCACCGACTCGCGTCTCGACCTCGCGGGCGTCGAACGACTCGATCACCTGGCTCGCCCACGCGGGCGGCTGCTCGGTCGCCCCGGTCTCGTTATCGTCGCACGCGATCACCACGAAGCCGACGTTCGCGAGCAGCGGCCCGAGCGCCCGCGCGACGTGGCCGAGGCCAAAGATGATGGCGCGCTCTGCCGGACCGATCTTCTCGACGAGCGCGCCGTCGACGATCGCGGGCCGGTGCGCGCGCGGATCGCCGGCGCGTGCATCTCGGACCGAGAGCGGCGCACCGTCGAGCGGCGTGCACAACACGCGAACGCCGGGCGTTCGATACGCGACGAGCGCGTCACGCGAGGGCGCCGCGGGTGTCAGCACGACCTCCATCGATCCACCGCAGCACATCGCGAGATCGCGCACGAGGTGCTGGCGAACGATCGCGGGCGCGGCGCCCGCAGCGACTTCTCGCGCACGCTCGACGACGACTTGCTCGATCTTTCCGCCGCCTACCGTGCCCCACTGCTCGCCGCTCGCGGTGACGGCCATCCGCGCACCGAGGTGCCGCGGCGTGGAACCGTGGGCGCCGGTCACGGTGGCGATCGCCACGGCGTGCCCTGCATCGAGCGCTTCGAGCGCTCTCGCGAGGACATCGACCGGGGGCATCGCGAAACGCTACCACGCGCCTCGCGCGTTAACGCGCGCGCGGCGAGACAGCCATCAGGTGCGCGATCAGCTCGCGCAGACCCGCGCCCTCGGGCAGCTCGGTCAGATACGCGGGCTTGAACGGCAGCTCGTCCCACCAGTGCTTGATGTTGGCGACGCCGACAGACTTGGGGAAGCCGCCGAACATCGGGGCATCGTTGAGCGCGTCTCCCACGAAGACGTACTGCGAGAGATCGTTGGCGTCACCCGACAGGACTTGTCGCACGACCGTCATGCACGCGCTCAGCTTGTCGAAGTGCGGTGGACCGAAGTTGATGTGGACGCTCGATCGCGTCGCGAGGAAGCCCGCTTTGGTCAGGATGCGAACGGCCGTGTCCGCGTCGTCCTTGGGCAGCGAGACTTCTTCGTTCCAATCGAGCGCGAGATCGACTTCGCGATACTTCGAGTCCGTCGACAGACGCATTCCCGGCACGGCGCGCATCACTTCCACCGCGGCGTCGTTCATCCGCCGTCGCCACTCGGGCAAGCTGGCGGCAGGAACGCCGTAGATCTTGTGCATCTTGCGTCCTTCGCGAACGAAGGTGACGCCACCATTCTCACTGACGACGGCGAGCACCGGCGTCATCTTCATGAATCCGTGCGCGAAGCCCGCCGACCGCCCCGTCACCATCACCGTCGGGATTCCTGCTTCACCGAGTCGCTCGAGTGCTTCGTACGTCGAAGCCTCCACGCGATCTCCCGTGGTCATCGTCCCATCGACATCCGTGAACAGCGCGCGAATGGGTCCGCGCAGATCCGACAAGGGCCGTGTCATGTGGCGCGCTCTATATCATGTGCAGGCGCGCGTGCCGGGTAGTGGGGCGTTACGCCCGCCTACGCGATCAACCGCAGCGTCACGTCCTCGGGCTGCAGCGCCATCGGCGTACGGATCGACGCCTGGCGCTGGCGAGCCAGCCAATCCTCGAGATCGTTGTTGTTCAGACGAACGATGCCGCCGACCTTGAACACTGGCAGCGGGTCGCCCGCGCGACGCGCCATGTACCGGCACCAGCGCTCCGAGCGTCCGAGTGCGGTTGCGATGCCCTTCCAGGTCTCGACGAAATTCGACATTTCCATTCCTCCGTGTGAGCCGGACGATGTGCAGTGGTCGTGCCGCTTCGTCGTCGCGGTCCAACCAGTCCGTTAACCCCTGAATTTTCGATGAACTAGGAGATCGCCTGGGGGAATGGCAAACGGTGGACCTCCATCACCTGCCGTGAGGAACCGACGCAAAAACTGACACAGTTGTCGTGACCTTGCCGCGGCGCGAGACGTTCGCACCCGCGCAGCGCCCGACGCAGCTCACGCGAACTTCACGGAAGGCCATTTCGCGCCTGCGACGTACGCCGTCGCAGTGGCACTGGTTGGAAGAGGCCAGTATCCTGTGGAGACATGCGTGGAATCGCGCAGCTTTGCGCTGCCCTCGGGGTCCTCGCCACCGCCAGCACTGCGTGGGCGGGCCCCAACGAGATCTATCCGCTGGCAAAGGTTCAGCGTGGCCAAACCGGCTACGGACTGACGACGTTCGCCGGCACGACGCCCGAGCGGTTCACGTTCGAGGTCGTCAGCGTGGTGAACAACTTCCTGCCGAAGCAGGACATCATTCTCGTGAAGAGCGCAGATCCCAAGCTCCAGACCTCCGGGTTCTGGCAGGGCATGTCGGGCAGCCCGCTCTACATCGACGACAAGCTGGTCTGCGCGTTCTCGTACGGCTTTCGCTTCAACAAGGTCGCGCTCGGTGGCTGCACGCCGATCGACTACATGAAGAAAGACGGCGACACGTATCGCCGCACGTCACCCACGCCCGCGGCGAGTAAAGGCGCACCGAAGATGGTGTACCCGGCGGCGGCCACCCTCTCGGATTGGAAGCGACTGACGCCGCGCGTGGATGTCGCCGACGCGATGGATGCGCTCGGACCCGCGCGCAAGAACTGGCTCCTCAGCGCGCCGCTTCCGCCCGCGCTGCCCAAGCCGTCGCCGATCGATGGCGATCAAACGCTACGCGCGAGCGTGCCGCTGTCGGTGGCCGGCTTCAGCGCACCCGCGTTCTCGCAGATCGAGAAGATGTTCGACGAGACGAACATCGTCCCCGTTCGCACCGGTGGGACCTCCGCGCGCGCGCAGGATCCGAATGGACCCAAGGCGTTTGTCGGTGGCGGCTCGATCGCCGTCGAGCTGATCCGCGGCGATATGGCGGCGGCAGCCGTGGGCACGGTGTCCCTCGTCGAGGGCAACAAGGTGCTCGCCTTCGGTCACCCGATGTTCCAGACCGGCGAGACCTACGCGCCGGTGTCCACGGCGTACGTGCACACGGTGATTCCATCGGCGATGTCCGCGTTCGTCATGGGGAGCGCGGTCAACGAGATCGGATCGCTCGTGCAGGATCGCCAGAGCGCGATCATGGCCGACACCGAGCTGCGCACGCCCACGGTGCCGGTCGACATCACGATCGTCAGCGGCAGCGGCAAGCACGTGGAGACCGGCAAGTTCCACGTCGAGCTCTTGAACAACAAGTTCTTCACGGGCCAGCTCACCGGCGCCGCGCTGATGAACGCGGTGAACTACTACCTGCCCGACCGCACCGACGTCACCGCACGCGTCGACTCGATCGTTCGCATCAAGGGTCACCAGCCGATCACGTTCGTCGATTACATGTACGCGAACGACGGCGCAGCGTCGGTGATGGGTGCGGTGCGCGGACTTCGCGTGCTCGTGCCGCTGATGCTGAACCCGTACGCGCCGGTTCAGATCGAGAGCGTCGAGATGAAGGTCGATCTGAAGTTCGAGGCGAACTACGGCGAGATCAAGGAGATCAAGACGGGTGACCTCAAGGTCGGCCGGAACTACGTGAAGGTCCTCATGTCGACGTGGGACAACAAGGACATCCTCGAGGATGTCGTCGTCGACGTCCCCGAGTCACTCGCGGGCTCGATCGTGTCGATGGAGATCACGGCGGGCGACAGCGCCAAGCTCGACGCCGCGCCGCCCGTCAATCTGCAGTCGCTGCTCGCGGCGTTCCGGTCGTTGCTTCCGGGCAACGTGTGGGCGGTGAGCCTGTATCCGGCCGACGAAGGCGTGGCGCTCGAGGGCAAGCTCGTGCGCGACCTTCCGCCGAGCGCGATGGACAAGCTGCGGCCGCAGTCGCACACGCAACGCGTGCAGGTCTACAAGCCGATCGCACGCACCACGTCCGCGGCGAAGCGCGTGGTCAACGGCAGCGCGACCACGCTCGTTCGCGTCGCGCCGCTCTCGAAGTAGTCGCTCTCGACATTCACTGCCTGGGGGAATCGTGAAGCTTTCTCGTCGCTCGTTTCGCACTGCGCTCGCTGGAGCGCTTCTCGGTGTGCTCGCGGTTCCCGCGAGTGCTGTCGTGACCTCGACGTGGACCGTCGAGACCTATCAAAACTTCGACGCGGGTGACGCGACGAACGCGTTCATCATGTCCACCGGCGAGCTTCGCCCCGGGTGGAACACCAAGCGCACCGCGCTCGAGGGCGACGCGGTGTGGAGCTCGTTGCGCCTCGCGAACGGCACCGTGCTGCTCGGCTCCGACGCGAACGGCCAGATCTTCAGCATCAATGGCGACACCAAAGCATCGGTCGTCGCCATCCCCGGCGCCATCGCCGTCGTCGCGATGGCGCAGACCTCCGACGGCACGGTGTGGGCCGGCACGATGCCGGGCAACAAGGTGTGGAAGATCGATGTCGCCGGCAAGAAGGCGACGCCAGGTCCCGAGCTGGCGAAGAAGAAGGACGACGTCGAGACGATCTGGTCGCTCGCGGCGTCGGGCAACACGCTGTACGCGGGCACCGGCCCGTCGGGAAAGCTGTTCTCGATCTCCGGCGGCAGCGTGAAAGAGATCTTCGACACCGACGACAAGCGCGTCACCGCGATCACCGTGACGGGTGATGGCGACGTGTGGTTCGGCACGTCGGAGCGCGCCATCGTGTTCCGCTACCGGAAGGGCGAGACGCGCGCGATGGCCGACTTCGCGGGCAACGAGATCAGCTCGCTCGCGCCGTACCGCGATGGTGTGGTCGCTGCCGCCAACGATCTCGCCGATGTCGTCGTGCCCGTGGGCAAGACGCCGGCGCAGGTCGAGGGCGTCGAGAAGCCGAACGCGCCAAAGGGGCAGGCAGCGAAAGTTCCGGACGCGGGCACCAAGCCCGGCGCCGACAAGGATCCATCGCCCGTGACCGACCTCGGCCGCAAGGGTGCGAAGAAGGGCAAAGGCGCCCTCTTCCGCATCGGCTCGGATGGCCGCCTCGATCAACTCCACGCGCTGACCGCGACGTACTTCACGTCGGTCATCACCACGCAAGACGGCTCGGTCTATGCGGGCGCCGCCGACAAGGGCCGCGTGTACATGGTCGATAGCGAGGGCGCCGTCGCGACGGCGTTCGATGTCGACGAGCGCGCGGTCTCGCAGCTGTGGGCCGACAAGTCCACGATCGGCTTTGCCACCGACGACACCGCCGCGGTCTACCGCTCGACGGGACGCGCCGATCAAGCGCGCTACGTGTCCGACGTGCTGGACGCGAAGGCGGTCGCCAAGTTCGGCAAGCTGACCTGGATGGCGACTGGCAAGACGAAGATCGAGACGCGCTCGGGCAACACCGCCAAGCCGGGCGTGGGTTGGTCCGAGTGGCAATCGCCCACCGCGATCGGCAAGCTCGGCGGTGGAAACGCGGGCGGCAAGATCGCCTCGCCTCCCGGTCGCTACCTGCAATTCCGCGTCGCGCTCGACGACGACAGCGCGCGGGTCTCGCGCGTGATGACGTACTACGTGCCGCAGAACCAAGCGACCTCGGTCTCCGACGTCACCGTCGAGCCGGCGACCGCCGAGAAGCTGCCGACGCTGAAGGACTCCGCCGCCAAGCCGCGCTCGCCGATCCTGAAGCTCAAGTGGAAGGTCGAGAACCCGGACTCCGACGACACGATCTACACGCTCGAAGCGCGT
>JAEYYV010000104.1 GCA_023428295.1 Pseudomonadota bacterium | reverse complement strand
GCGACGACAGCGACGACAGCGACGACAGCGACGACAGCGACGACATCACTGCACGGCGTGATATCGGCCCCATCGCTCGCATCGGCCCCATCGCTCGCATCGCTCGCATCGACCGCGCAAGACAGTGCACGCGCGACGAATGGGTGTGGCGCGCGCTATGTGGTCGCGGCGAGTTGACGTCGAACTTCCGCGAGATCGTTGCGCAGCTCGGAGGTCAGCACGTCGTTCTCGCTCTTGAGCGCCATCGCCATCAGCAGCACGTCTTCGGCGTCCGAGAGCTTGCCGGCCGCGCGGAACGCGGACGCGAGGAGGCGGGCGCTCGAGACATCGTTGGGCGCTTGGAGCTGCGCCTTCTTCGCGTACTCCACCGCCGTGCGCGGCTGGCCTGCTTGCAAGGCGCAGCTCGTGGCGCGGCGGAGGTAGCGCGTCTGCGGATCGACGCGCACCGCGGCCGCGAAGAGCTTCATCGCGCCGAGCGCGTCGCCGCCGACCTCGAGCTGGCAGGCGCGCTCGAAGAGCTCGGCCGCGTACTCCTGTGGCGTTTGTGGCTGGTCGCTGCCGACGGCCGTTTGGCTCGAGCTCGCGCGCTTGTTGCCGTTCGTGATCTTGTTGTACGCGCGGCTCGTGGCTTCGAAGACCGCGGTGAGGCGCTCGGCGAACGATCCGAGGCGCTTGCCGTAGTAGCGATCCGGGTGGACCTCTTTGGACAGGAGGAAGTAGGCGCGCTTGAGCGTCTTGGGATCGGCGGCGCCCGAGACACCGAGGAGCAGGTGTGGATCGTTCTTGTCGAGGAGTCGCGCCATCGCGAGGATGCGGCGGCGCTCGGTGTCGGTGAGATCGATGTCCTCGGCGAGCGCGCGCACCTCGTCGGGCGACATCGCGGGGAGCGTCAGGTCATGCGTGAACGGGATACCGCCGGGCGACGCGGGTGGAGCCGATCCTGCGGCCGTGCGCAGTGCCAGCTGTGCGGGCTGTGCGGGCTGAGTTGGCTGAGTTGGCGACGTCTTGTGCGGCGTGGTCGGCGTTGGAGTTACGGCGCGCGTAGCAGCGGCGGCGGGCGGCGAGGCCTCGCCCGGCAGCAGCAGTGCGCCGATCGAGCGAAGGCGCATCACGATGCCGACCGCCTTGTCGACGGAGAGTCCGCTATCGAGGAGCACCGAGCGGAGCTGCGTGGTGCCGTCGATACGCGACAGGAGGAAGTACTCCTCGGGTCCAACACCTGCCTTGAGCGGATCGAACCCGGGGCTGACGCGCAGCTTCTGGGTAGTCGATCCGATCCCGGCGATTTCGGCCGGTATGCCGCTCACGACATCAGCCTACCACGCACGAGGCTCTCCGCTTCACGGACGCATGACGTACTCGAGGATCGCCTTCGCCACGTGCAGCCGGTTCTCCGCCTGCTTCCACGCGAGCGACTGGGGTCCGTCGAGGACCTCGCCCGTGATCTCCTCGCCGCGGTGGGCGGGGAGGCAGTGAAGGACGATCGCGTCCGGAGCTGCCAGCGCGAGGAGCGCCGAGTCGATGCGATAGCCCGCGAAGGCCGTGCGACGCGCGGCCTCGTCGGTCTGGCCCATCGAGACCCAGACGTCGGTGTTGAGGACGTGGGCACCCTTCGCCGCTTCGCGTGGATCGGTGGTCAGCGTGATCGAGCCGCGACCGAGGGCCTTTTGTTGATCGCGCGCTGCGTTCACGAGGAGTGCGTCAGGCGCGTAGCCTTCCGGGCAGGCCAGCGCGAGATCGAGGCCGAACATCCCGGCGGCTTCGATCCACGACTGCGCCATGTTGTTGCCGTCGCCGATCCAGGCGTAGCGCAGGTTGTCGATGCGACCGAAGTGCTCGCGGACCGTGTAGAGATCCGTCGCGACCTGACACGGGTGGTGCTGATCGGAGAGGCCGTTGATGACCGGCACGCGCGAGTACTTGGCGTATTCGGCGACGCGATCCTGACCGAACGTGCGGACCATGATCGCGGAGCAGTAGCTCGAGAGAACGCGCGCGGTGTCGGACACCGGCTCGCCACGCGCGATCTGGCTACCTTCGGTCATGAGGACCACCGCGTGACCGCCGAGCTCGTACGCGGCGACTTCGAACGACACGCGCGTGCGCGTCGAGTTCTTCTCGAACACGAGCGCGATCGTCTTGTTCGCGAACGTCTTTGCGATGCGATTTGTCTCGAGCTCGCGCGTGCGATCCCAGAGCGCGGGCCAGTCGGCGGCGGGGACGTCGGCGAGGGTGAGAAATCCGCGCGGCATCACTTGCCCGCTCCGTCGGAGAGCACGGTGTCGAGGACGCCGACGGCTTCGTCGAGCTGCGCGCGCGTGACGATGTACGGCGGCGCGAAGCGCACCACCTTGTCGCCCGCGACGGAGAGCAGCACGCCTCTCTCGCGCGCCTTGCTGGTGACCTGTGCGGGTGCGCCCGAGACCGCGAGTCCGCGCAACAGGCCGCGCCCGCGCACCTCGGTCGCGTGACCGGGATACTTCTCGACGAGCTTCTGCAGCTGCGTCGCGAGATAGGCGCCCATCGCGGTGACGTTCTCGAGGAGCTTGTCCTTCTCGATGATGTCGAACACGGCGTTCGCGGCGGCGGCCGCGAGCGGGTTACCGCCGAACGTCGACGCGTGCGGCACCGCGGCCGGCGCGACAGCGCTCAGGCCCGCGGCGGCTTTCTCGGTGACAGCGACGGCGCCGATCGGCACGCCACCACCGAGACCCTTGGCGAGCGTCATCACGTCCGGCGTGACGTTGTCGACTTGGTGACCGAACCACGCGCCCGTGCGCCCCATGCCGGTTTGCACCTCGTCGAAGATGAGGAGCGTGCCCGTGCGATCGCACAGCTCGCGAAGGCCCGCGAGATAGCCGGCCGGCGGGACCGTGATGCCGCCCTCGGCCTGGATCGGCTCGAGGATGATGCAGCACGCGGTCTTCTTCTCGAGGAGCGCGGTCGCGGCGGCGAGGTCACCGTACGGCACGAACTCGACGGGGCCGACCAGGGGGCCGAAGCCCTCGCGGTACTTCGGTTGCCCGGTGATCGAGACCGTCGCGAACGAGCGGCCGTGGAAGCTGCCGTGCGTGGACACGATGGTGGTGCGCTCGGGCGCGCCGCTGATGAACTGATAGCGGCGCGCGAGCTTGAGCGCACCCTCGTTGGCCTCCGCGCCCGAGTTGCAGAAGAACACGCGATCCGCGAACGAACGATCGACGATGTTCTTCGCCGCGATGATCTGTTGATCGTTCCAGTAGAGGTTCGAGACGTGGACGAGCGTGCCGAGCTGCGCGGTGACGCGCGCGACCCACTCGGGGTGCGAGTGACCGAGCCCGCACACGGCGATGCCGGCGGTCATGTCGAGGAAGCGCGTGCCGGCCTTGTCCCATACCTCGCAGCCCGCACCGCGCTCGAGCACGATGGGCTGCTGGCGATAGTTCTTGATGAAGACCTTGTCCGCGAGGGACAGCAAATCCGCTTGGGTGGCGCTCACGTCCGTTGGTGTACCACGCGCACGAGCTACAGGATGTAGCGCGCGAGATCCTCGTCGGCGACGAGCGCACCGAGACGCTCGCGAACATACGCGGGCGTGATCGGAATGGTCTGCGTGCCGATATCCGGCGCGTTGTAGAGCAGATCGTCGAGCAATCGCTCGAGCACCGTGTGCAAGCGGCGCGCGCCGATGTCGTTGGTGCGGCGATTCACGTCCGCTGCGATCTGCGCGAGCTCGTGCACCGCCTCGGGCGTCCACTCGATGGTCACGCCTTCGGTGAGCAGCAGCGCGGCGTACTGGCGCGTCATCGCGTTCTGCGGCTCGGTCAGGATGCGCACGAAGTCGGCGGCGACCAGCGGCGCGAGCTCCACGCGGATCGGGAAGCGGCCCTGCATCTCGGGGATGAGGTCGCTCGGCTTTGCCATGTGAAACGCGCCCGCGGCGATGAACAGCACGTGATCCGTCTTCACCGGGCCGTACTTGGTGGTCACCGTCGAGCCCTCGACGATCGGCAGCAGATCGCGCTGCACGCCCTCGCGCGAGACATCCACGCCGTGACGGTCGCGGCTCGTGGCGATCTTGTCGATCTCGTCGATGAACACGATGCCCGCGTTCTCGGCGCGCGAGACGGCCTCGCGCGTGGCGGCGTCGTGATCGATCAGCTTGTCGACCTCTTGCTCCGTCAGCGCGCGCCACGCTTGCGGCACCTTCATCTTCTGGCGCTTCGTCTTGCGATTGAACGCGCCGAACATGTCCTTGAGGCCGGACAGCGCACTCTCGTCGATGCCGGGCTGTCCGCCGAGCACGGACACGAGCGGGTTCGCGTCGTCGGTGAGCTCGACCTCTACCTCGCGCTCGTCGAGCTTTCCATCGCGCAGCATGGTGCGCAGCTTCTCGCGCGTGGCGTCGGGGCCGGGCGGCTCGCCGGGACGATCCGTGAACGCGCGGCCGGTGTTGCGCGGCAACAGCAGATCGAGCAAGCGATCCTCCGCCGCCTCTTTGGCGCGCGGACGAACGCGGCTCGCCTCCTCCTCGCGCACGAGCTTCACGGCGACCTCGACGAGATCGCGCACGATCGACTCGACGTCGCGGCCGACATAGCCGACCTCGGTGAACTTGCTCGCCTCGACCTTCAAGAACGGCGCGCGCGCGAGCTTGGCGAGTCGCCTCGCGATCTCGGTTTTCCCGACGCCCGTCGGTCCGATCATGATGATGTTCTTGGGCGCGATCTCGTCGCGCAGATCGCCGGGCACTTGTTGCCGGCGCCAGCGATTGCGCAGCGCCACCGCGACCGCGCGCTTCGCATCACGCTGACCCACGACGTAGCGATCGAGCTCCTCGACGATCTTCGCCGGCGTGAGCTGCCCTTCGGTCAACTGGCCGCTCACGACGCGAGCTCCTCGATGGTGAGCGTCGCGTTCGTGTAGATGCAGATCTCCGACGCGATCTGCATCGACGTCTCGACGATCGCGCGTGCGGGAAGCTCCGTGTTGCGCACGAGCGCCTTGGCTGCGGCGAGCGCGTAGCTGCCGCCCGAGCCGATCGCGCACACGCCGTCGTCGGGCTCGATCACGTCGCCCGATCCGCTGAGGATGAACGTCGCCTCGGCGTCCGCGACGACGAGCATCGCCTCGAGCCGGCGCAGTGCGCGGTCCGTGCGCCACTCTTTGGCCAGCTCGACGGCAGCACGGCGCAGCGGCGCCCGCTGTTCGCGCAGCTTCTCGTCGAGGCGCTCGAACAACGCGATGCCATCCGCCGCCCCGCCGGCGAAGCCACCGATCGCCCTCCCCTCGCCGAGGCGCCGAACCTTGCGCGCGCCGCCCTTCACCACCGTGTTCCCGAGCGTGACCTGGCCATCGCCCGCAACGACGACGATGTTCCCCCGCCGAACGGACAGGATGGTCGTGCCATGAATCTCGACTTTCACTGCGATCGCTTAGCACGACGAGCGTCTGCCGTGTCGTCGGCGCGCCTCCGGTTCGGGTATGGTGCGCCGCGTGTGGACGCCCGAAGTCACCGTCGTCGGCGCCGGCATGGCCGGGAGCGAAGCGGCGTGGCAACTCGCCGAGGCCGGGCTGCGCGTCGCGCTCGTCGAGATGAAGCCGTGCACCATGTCGCCGGCGCATCAGTCGCCGCTGTTGGGCGAGCTCGTGTGCAGCAACTCGCTCCGCAGCGATGACACCGTTGCCCCCGCGGGCCTGCTCAAGCACGAGCTCCGCCGCTGCAAGTCGCTCGTCATCGCGTGCGCGGACAAGCATCGCGTTCCCGCGGGCCAGGCCCTCGCCGTCGAGCGCTTCGGCTTCGCGCGCGCGATCACGGAGAAGCTCGCGCTGCATCCCAACATTCGCATCGAGCGCCGTCCGATCGAGGAGCTGCCCGACGGTCCGGTCATCGTGTGCACCGGCCCGCTCACCGAGGGCGCGCTCGGCGAGGTGATCCGCGCAGAGCTCGGCGGCGATCGCATGTACTTCTACGACGCCATCGCGCCGATCGTCGCCGCGGAGTCGATCGATTGGGACTTCGCGTTTCGCGCGTCGCGCTGGGGACGCGATAGCGAGCCGACCGCCGAGGCACGTGCAGAAGCAGAAGCGGCCGACGCGAGCGCCGGTGGCGACGTCGGTGTCGGCGACTACGTGAACTGCCCGATGAACAAGGCGGAGTACGACGCGTTCGTCGAGGCGGTGAACGGCGGGCGCAAGGTCTTGCCGCACGACTTCGAGGAGCCGAAGTACTTCGAGAGCTGCATGCCGATCGAAGTGATGGCCGAGCGCGGTCATCAAACGCTGCGCTTCGGACCGATGCGCCCCATCGGCCTCCGCGATCCGCGCACCGGACATCGCCCGTGGGCCGTGGTGCAGCTGCGCCCCGAGAACAAGTACCTCACGGCGTACAACCTCGTCGGGTTCCAGACGCGCCTCGCGTATCCCGAGCAGCAGCGCATCTTCCAGATGATCCCCGCGCTGCGGCGCGCCGAGTTTCTCCGCTTCGGCTCCATCCATCGCAACACGTACATCGATGCGCCCGCGCGCCTCGGCGCGAAGTTCGAGCTGCGCACGCGTCCATCGGTGCGGTTCGCGGGCCTGTTGACCGGCGTCGAGGGCTACATCGAGTCCTGCGCGATGGGCCTCGTCGTCGCGTGGATGCTCGCGGCGGAGCTGCGTGGGACCACGCGCGTGCCACCGCCGCCGACCACGATGCTCGGCGGTCTCTATCACCACGTGACGGCGCCGCGCGAGGGCAACTACAAGTACGGCCCGACGAACGTGAACTACGGGCTGCTTCCGCCGCTACCGGGGACACGCAAGGACAATCGCAAGGAGCGAATGGCCGAGCGCGCTCGCGCGGATCTCGAAGCCTGGCTCGCCGCGAGCTAGCGATCGCTCGCGTAAGCGCTGCTATGCTCGTCGGATGGTTCGCGCGTACGTGGTCGTCTTGTGCGCGCTGACCGCGTGCATCGAGACGGGGCTCGTATTATGCGAGAACGGCATCGCGTGTCCGGCGGGCACCGTATGCGACGAGCCGCACAAGACGTGCGTGACACCGGAACAAGCAACGGCATGCGCCTTCTTGCCCGAGAACGCACCCTGCCTCGACAACGGCGCGTGTCATCACGGAATCTGCGTGCCGATCGAGTGTGGCAACTGGCTGCGCGACCCACTCGAGATGTGCGACGACGGCAACACGATCTCCGGTGACGGCTGCTCCGCCGACTGCACGACGAACGAGACCTGCGGCAACGGCGTCATCGATCCCGCGCTCGGCGAGACGTGCGACGACGGTGACCTCGCGAGTCACGATGGCTGTGATTCGCAGTGCCGCACCGAGACGCTCTCGTTCACGCAGCTCGCGCAGACCACCGACATCGCCGTCGAGTTTGCGGGCTACGCGTTCGACGACGCGCGCAACAAGCTCGTGATGTTCGGCGGCGTCGACGCGGAGAGCGCACGCATCGGCGCCACCTTCGAGATCGACGGCACCACCAAGACATTCTCGGTCCGCACGCCGTCGATCGCCCCCACGCCGCGCTACGGCGCGAACCTGGCGTACGACGCGAAGCGAAACGTCGTCGTGCTTTTCGGTGGCAGCGATCTATCCGGCCTCGTGTCGGACACGTGGACCTGGAATGGCGAAGACTGGCGCCCCCTCGCACCAGCCGCGTCGCCCCCGCCGCGAATGCTCGCGGGGGTGACGTACGACAGCCGCCGGCGGCGCGTGCTGTTGTACGGCGGACGAAGCAAGGACGGCCCGCTCGCCGATCTGTGGTCGTGGGATGGCACCACGTGGACGGACATCACGCCGGCAGTGTCGCCGCCCGCGCGCGAGCGGATGATGTTCGCGTACGATCCGCTGCACGATCGCGTGGTCATGTTCGGCGGCATGAATGGCTCTGCGCAGCCAGACATGTGGCTGTTCGACGGGACCGCGTGGATGGCGCTGACACCGCCGGGCCTTCCGTCGGCGCGCTACGGCGGCACGCTCACGTTCGATGCCATGCGCGGAGGTCTCGTGATGATCGGCGGATCGTCGGCGTCCCCGACGCAGCTCTGGGACGGCAACCAGTGGACGCCGATCGGCATCTCGAACACGCCGATGACAGCGCGCGTCCACCACGTCGCGTTTTACGACCCGGCGTTCAGAACGACGGTCGCGGGGCTGGGTTCGATCGCGAGCGCGGCGCAGCGCGATCTGTTTCGACTCGACAATGACGTGTGGAGCCCGCTCGTGCAGTCGGTGCAACCGCCGCCGCTCGCGGAGGCATCGCTCGCGTACGACGCGCGACGCGGCGAGGTCGTCATGTTCGGCGGGGCAACGGAAGGGCCGCTGTTGTCGCAAGACACGTGGATCCACGACGGCAGCACGTGGGTGAAGAGAGCGCCGATGGATCCACCACCGGCGAGACACACGGCCGCGATGGCATACGACGAGCGACGCGGAAAGACCGTGATGTTCGGCGGCAACACGAGCGATGCGGACGTCTACGAATGGGACGGCCTTGCCTGGAGCAAGCTCACCGCGGCGGGCCCCTCGCCGCGCGCACGCGCGGAGATGGCGTACGACGCGGAGAGCAAAACGGTGGTGCTGTTCGGCGGCGACGGTCCGAGCGGTCGCTTGGGCGATACGTGGCAATGGAACGGCGCGGTGTGGACCGAGCTCGCCACGTCGCCCTCGCCGCCCGCGCGCGAACAGCACGCGCTCGCGTACGATCGCGTGCGAGGCGAGATCGTGCTGTTCGGCGGCGTCGAAGAATCGGGCGCGCGCCTGGGCGACACGTGGACGTGGACCGCGAGCGGCGGTTGGGTCGAGCGAACGCCGCTCGCGTCGCCATCGCCGCGCGTGCGCGCCGTGATGGCGAGCGATCCGATCCGCGGCGAGGTCGTGCTGTTCGGAGGCTCCATCGGAGGCGGCGCGCTCGACGATACGTGGGCGTGGGACGGCACCACGTGGCTGCGGAGGTTCCCTCGCGATCTCGCGCCGCCCACCGATGCAGGCGCAGCGACGTATGACAACGCGCGGCGACACGTGCTCGTGCAAGGACCGCATGGAACGTGGCGCCTGCAGTGGCGCGGCGTCGCCTCCGACGAAGCGTGCCGGAGCGGACTCGACCGCGATGGCGACTCGCTACGCGGCTGCGCGGATCCCGACTGCGCCGCCTTCTGCACGCCGCTGTGTCCCGACGGCGCACAGACGTGTGACGGTCCGGTGTGCGGCGATCAGATGTGCTCGCCGCTCGAGTCGTGCCGCTTGTGCGATCGCGATTGTGGCTTCTGTACGGCACGCTGTGGCGATACGTACTGCGACGGTGGCGAGTCGTGTTCCGGCGAGTGCCCGTCGTGATACAGCTGCGTTCGTGAAGCGACTCCTCGGAAAGTTCGCCGTCGTGACGGGTGGATCGAGCGGCATCGGTGCGGCGTGCGCGGAAGCGCTCGCGAGTGAAGGCGCCGCGGTGCTAGCCACGGGCCGGCGCTTCGATCCGGGCCCCACGAATCACCCCGCGCTCGGGCAGGTCTCGCACGCGCACCTCGATGTCACGGACGAGGAGGCGGTGGGTCGCGTGCTCGGCGAGATGCCGGAGCTCGATATCCTCGTGTGCGCTGCGGGTGTGGGCACGTTCGCGCCGGTCATCAACGCGAGCGCACAGAGCGTGCGCGAGATGCTCGACGTGCACATCATCGGCGTCCTCAACTGCGCGCGCGTCGCGCTGCGCCGCATGCAGCCCAAGCGCAAGGGTCACATCGTGGTGATCGGATCGCACGTCGCGCACCGCGCGTTCACCGACTGCGGCGGCTATACGGCGGCCAAAGCAGGACAGCTCGGGCTCACGCGCGTGCTCGCCGAGGAAGCGCGGCCGTACGACATTCGCGTGACCGCCGTCCTGCCCGGCGCGACCGACACTCCGATCTGGGATGATCGCCCTGGCTTTGATCGCAGCAAGATGATGAAGCCCGACGACGTGGCGAGCTTCGTGGTCTCGATCGTCGCGCGGCCCGGCATCGCCGTCGAAGAAGTGACGATCATGCCGCCTGCCGGCGCGCTCTAACCCCAGAGCTCGGTTGTGTCGATCCGACCAACCGAGCTCGCAGGGATGTTGGGGTGGCGAGTCTTCGAGCCGGGGACCCAAACGAAATAGACGGGTGAGCGCGACTGCGCGAACCCCGAGAACCACGAGGAACACTGAAGGTTGAACAGACGACGTCTGGTCAAACGAAGTGATCTTGGGGCTAGACCGCGACGGGTGCGGCGTGTGGGATCGCGAGCGCGCGATCTTGGCGCTGGTGCCACCCGAGGCGATGAACGCGCGGATCGCCTGCGAGCACGTCGTGGATGCGGATCAGCATCGCGCGCGTGGTCGCGCCCAGCTCGGCGCCGGTCCACGCGCGGGTGAGCTCGAGCGTGTAGCGGCCACGGTTGGCGACGATGCGTACTACATCTACATCGCGGTCAGCGCGACGCGCGCGAATCGCGTTGTCCTCGACGCTCCAGCCATCGAGCGCCAGCGACTCCGCGATCGCCACGAGCAACGCATGCACGTGTGATGGATCGGCGAGCTCGAACTGCGCGAGCGTCCGCACGTGATCTGGGTCCGCGAGGATCACGTCGACGTCGAGCCCGCGGCGATAGCGCTGGATGAGCTTCCGCGCGACGGCGGCATACGCCAGGACCGCGAACCAGTGCATGCGATCGGTATAGCGTCAGCGCTGCGTGTCGGCGAGTGGGAGGCTGAAGAACGTCTTCTGGTGGCGCATCGGGCGGGCGACGCCGAAGTCCAAGGACAGCGCATTGCCGGTGTCGCCGAGGGGCGCTGCGGATCCGAACGAGCCAACCAGGTAGAGAGGTAGAGCTCGGACTTCAGGTGCTGTCGAGGGGGCAACGGTCAGGACCGGCACGGGTGGCAACGCACGACACCCAGTCAGGACCACCGCGGCGAGTGCCTTCATGCCTCTACAGTGACGAAAACTCGCCCGCCATGCCAGCGGCAGCACATCCTTGCGCCGTGGACTGGGACTCCGCCACCACCGCCTTCCAGCAGTACCTCGAGGTCGAGCGCGCGTACTCGCCGAAGACGGTCGAGGTGTACTTGCGCGACGTCGCCGCGTTGCGCGCTCATCTCGTGGAGAAGCGGGGCAAGGACGTGCCGCTCGCGCGCCTCTCCGCGCTCGAGATCCGCAGCCAGCTCGCCGAGCTGTTCGGGGAGAACGGCCCCGCTACGATCAGCCGCAAGCTGTCGAGCGTGCGCGCGTTCTGTCGCTTCCTCGTCAAGCGCGGGGTGATCGAGGGCAACCCCGCCGCCGCGATCCGCGGCCCCAAGAAGCATCGCGGCTTGCCGCGGGCGCTCGATGTCGACGACGCGACGCAGCTCGTGGAAGCACCGGCGCGCACGGGACGCACGAGCCACCGCACGCTGAGTGCGTCGGAACAAGTGCGCCACGACCTGCTTCGCAAGCGAGATGCTGCATTGATGGAGCTGCTCTGGGGCACGGGCCTACGTGTCTCCGAGGCATGCGGTCTAGACATCGGAGATATCGACCGTGACCGGTACGGCGTGCCGATGCTGATCGTGCGCCGCGGCAAGGGCAACAAGCAGCGCCAGGTGCCGATCGTCAACACGACCGACGACGCCCTGCGCGCGTACCTCGCGATCCGCAAGGATCTCCGAGCGACCGGCAGTGCCCTGTTCGTCAACGCGGCCGGCGATCGCCTCACGCCGCGCTCCGTGCAACGCATGGTGAAGCGCTGGTCGATCGCGGGTGGCATTCGCGCGACCGCCACGCCACACGGCCTGCGCCACTCGTACGCGACGCACCTGCTCGATGGCGGCGCGGACCTTCGCGCGATCCAAGAGCTGCTCGGTCACGCGAGCCTGTCATCGACGCAGATCTATACGAAGGTGTCCCTCGATCACCTGACGCGCGTCTACGACGACGCGCACCCGCGCGCGAAGGCCAAGACCTAGCGAGGCAGGTCGCGTTGGACGAGCGCACCGCGCTCGCGCACGAAGCGTGCTTTGCACGACTTGCAGTGCCACGCGAAGTCGCGCCCGTGAACGAGCTCGCCATTGCGACACACGGTGCACGGCTCGCGCTTGCGCTTCGCCAGCGTCAGCGCGGAGCCCGCGAAGACAATCGACACGAAGAACGCGACGAGGACTGGCGTCACGCCACGACGTGTACCAGACGACTCGGCGCAGCGCCAACGCGCGAATCGTCGCGGCTATGCAGCGCTCTCTTCGGTGTCAGCCACGCCTTGCTGCCAGTCGCACTCCATACAGCGGAGGGTGATGCCGCGCTTCGTCTCCTTCTTGAGGACGAACTTGGCTTGGCAGGTCGGACATGGCTGCGGGATGGGCTTGTCCCACGCGACGAAGTCGCACTGCTTCTTGGCCCAGTTGGAACAGCCGTAGAACGGCTTGCCGCGACGCGAGCGCTTCTCCGCGATGAAGCCTCCGCATCCGGGCCGCGGGCACTTCACGCCGAGCGAGATGGGCTTGGTCGTCTTGCACTCGGGGTACTTCGTGCACGCGAGGAAGCTGCCGAAACGTCCGCGCTTCACCGTCATGGGTGCGCCGCAGGTCTCGCAGATCTCGTCGGTGGTCTGCGGGGGAACTTTCTCCCACGTACCGTCGAGGTTCTTCACGACCTCCATGGTGTTGCGGCACTCGGGGTAGCCCTGGCACGCGAGGAAGCTGCCGTTGCGGCCCCACTTGATCACCATGGGCTTGCCGCACTTCTCGCACGTCCACTCCGTCGCGATCTCCTCGCGCTTGACGTCGCGCATCTCGGTCTTCGCGGTCTCGAGCTCGATCTTGAACGGCTCGTAGAATCCACCGAGAAGCTTGCGCCAGTCCTGCGAGCCCTCTTCCACGCGGTCGAGATCCGACTCCATCTTCGCGGTGAAGTCACTCGACACGATCTCGGGGAAGCTCTGCACGAGCAGGCTGTTGACGAGGATGCCGAGCTCGGTCGGGAAGAACCGCGCCTCGCGCTTCTCCACGTAGCCGCGGTCCGCGATGGTCGACATGATCGACGCGTACGTCGACGGCCGGCCGATGCCGCGCTCCTCGAGCTCCTTCACCAGTGACGCTTCGGAGAACCGAGGCGGCGGCTGCGTGAAGTGCTGCTCGGGACGGATCTCCTCGAGGATCACCGTCTCGCCGACTTCGAGCGGCGGCAGCAAGCGGTCTGCGGACTCGGCGGCCTCGGCCTTCGCGTCGTCGGTTTCGGCGACCTCGTAGACCTTGGTGTAACCCGCGAACTTGAGGATCTGACCGGTCGCGCGCAGCTGCGCCTCGCCGCGATCCATGTCGACCGTGGTCGCGTCATACACGGCCGGGACCATCTGGCTCGCGACGAAGCGCTGCCAGATCAGCGTGTACAGCTTGGTGAGCTCGCTGCCCTCGGGGTGCTCGGCGAGCGCCGTGGCCACGCGCTCCGGCGGCCACTCCATGAGCGTCGGACGGATCGCTTCGTGGGCGTCCTGCGCGCGGTCCTTGTTGCCGTACGTGTTGGGCTCCTCGGGCAGGTACTCCGCGCCGTACGTGTCGCGAATATGATCGCGCACCGCGGTGAGCGCGTCGTCGGAGATACGCGTGGAGTCCGTACGCATATAGGTGATGAGACCCGTCGGGCCTTCTTCACCGAGCTCCACACCTTCATAGAGGCGCTGCGCGAGCGCCATGGTGCGCTTCGCGGAGTAGCGAAGCTTGCGCGCCGCGTCCTGCTGCAAGCGCGACGTGATGAACGGCGCCTGCGCTTTCTTGCGGCGCTCCTTCTTCTCGACGCTCGCGACCGTAGCGTTACCCGCGGCGAGCTCGTCGCGGATCGCGTTGGCCTCGGCCTCCGTCTTGGGCTCCGCCTTCTCGCCCTTCCACTTCCAGATGCGCGCACCGAACCGAAGGCGCTTGTCTTCCTCGGCCGTCACCAGGTCCGCGCCGTCGGCTTGCACGCAGGTGGTCTCGACGGACCAGTACTCGTCGGGCTTGAACGCTTTGATCTCTTCCTCGCGTTCGCACACGAGGCGCACGGCGACCGACTGCACGCGGCCGGCGGACAATCCGCGCTGCACCTTGTTCCACAGGATCGGGCTGATCTCGTAACCGACGAGGCGATCCAGGATGCGGCGCGCCTGCTGCGCGTCGGTCTTGTTCATGTCGATCTCGCGCGGCGCAGCGATGGCCGCGTTGACGCCCTTCTTGGTGATCTCGTTGATCAACACGCGCTTGTAGTTCGTGTTGACGTCCTTGATCTCCTCGGCGATGTGCCACGCGATGGCCTCGCCCTCGCGATCGGGGTCGGATGCGAGATACACGGTCTCGTTCTCGCGCGCCGCTTTGCGGATCTCCGCGACGACCTTCTTCTTGCCCTCGAGCACCTCGTACGACGGCTCGAAGTTGTTGTCGAAGTCGACGCCGATCTTGCTCTTGGGCAGGTCGCGGACGTGACCCACCGACGCCTTCACGACGTAGCCAGCACCGAGGTACTTGCCGATGGTCTTGGCCTTGGCGGGAGACTCGACGACGACCAGCGCGCTACCCGGCTTCACCTTCTTGGGCTTGCGCTTGATCTCGGCCTCGATCTCCGCGACCTCCGCGTCGATCGCTGCGAGCTCTTCCTTGGTCTTCTTGCCCCACTTGCCCTTCTTGCCGGGCGCGCCTCTACCCTTGCCGCCCTTGGCATCGGCCTTCGCCACAGGAGCATTGGCCTTGTCGACCTTGTCGGCCTTGTCGGCCTTTGCAGCCTTGGCACCCTTTGCAGGCTTTGCGGCCTTTGCGGGCTTCGCGGCCTTTGCGGGCTTCGTCGTCTTGGTGGGTTTCTCCGTGTCCGCGTCCTCGGCTTTCGCCTTGGGATCGGCTTTGGACTTGGTCGGCTTGGTTGCAGCTTTCGCTGCTGCCTTTGCCGCCGGCTTTGTCGCCTTTGCTTTACTCACAGCTTCCTCGCAGACGTCTGTTCGATCAGAGGCAGCGCACGCAAAACTGCGCGCACTGCGAGGCCGGTCGTGCGAACGATGTCGTCGATGCTGGTGCATCCATCGTCGATCGCGGCGCGCACGGCCATCGCGATCGGATCTAGAGGAACGGGCGGGCGCTCGCGTGGAGTGCCCATCGCCGCGAGGAGTGCATCGCCTTCGCTCTCGACGAGCGACGCGCCGCTCGCGAGCAAGCGATCGCAGCCGGCGCTGCCGGGCCACGCAGCGACGATGCGACCGTGCCTCTCAGCAGCACGCGCGGTGGAGAGCGATCCGCTTCGCACGTCCGCTTCCACGACGATCACCACGTCCGCGAGCGCAGCGATGAGCTCGTTGCGCTTGGTGAACGTGTGACGACGCGGGCCGCATCCGTCGGGGAACATGCTGACGAGCGCGCCGCCCTTGTCGAGCACCTCGCGAAACAGCGGTGCGTGCCGCGCGGGGTACATGACGTCCACGCCAGTGCCGAGCACCACGGTGGTGGTGCCGCCGCCATCCAGGGCACCGCGATGCGCAGCGCCATCCACGCCCAGCGCACCACCCGACACCACGTGAACGCCGTGCCGCGCGAGGTGCCTCGCGATCGCGTGCGCTCGCTTCATGGCGATGCCGCTCGCTGCGCGTGCTCCCACGATGGCGGCCGATCGATCCGGGCTCGCGAGGTGCCCGCGAACGTGGACCTCGGACTCCCAGCCAAGCCGAACGAGACGACCAGGCAGCGCAGCGGGAGGAAGGACGACCGAGGTCACAGGGGGGAAGCAAATAGCCACCTGGCAGGGCGCCGTCAAGTCGACCGAGACGCCGACAAGCAATTTCAGCTACATCGACGATCGCCCTTCCTTATATACGGTGCGGGCACGTCCTGACTGTTGGTCTAGTCGCGACCCCGCAGGCGAAGCCGGTCTCGGACTACTTCGCAGCCTGCATCATGACCAGGTCGCCGATGCTCATCTCCTGCACGGACAGGGTCACGAGACCGACCGAGACCTTCTCGCCGACCTCGACGATCACGATCTCGCCGAGGGCGCGGGCGGGGAACCGGCGATCGTCTTTGCCGACGTCCTTGGCCATGATGTCCGGCCTGCCGTCACCGCGGCGAACCACGTACATGCGGTTGCCGACCTCGACGCCGCTGTTCTTGCCGAGTGCGACGAACACGACCTCGCCGTCGCCGATCAGCTGCTCGCGCGTCAAGAGTCCGATGATCGGCCCCTGCGCGTCGACCTTGGGCGCCACCGGTGGAACGTTCGTGAACTGCTTCGCGAGCGGGCCGACCTTCGCGCCGCGCTCGATCTCTTGGTTCGCCTGCACGATCACGCCGCGCGCGCGCTTGTTCTCTTTGACGCTCACCACCTCGACCGTACCGATCACCTTCACGTACGCGCCGAAGTTGTTCGAGCCCTGCGCGACCTTCTCGCCGGGGATGTAGATCGAGTAGCGCTTGCCGACGGTGGGCGCCTTGCCCTCTGGATAGCTCAAGTACACGGCGTCGCCATCACCGAGGAGTGTCTTCTCGTCGACGCTGCCATCGATGACGACGCTCTTGTCGAGATCCTGCTTCTCGACGAACGCGATCTGCTTGATGCCGACGCCCGTGCGCCGTGCGGGCGCAGGCAACACGTCCGGTTGCTTCTGCGTCGGTCCTTGTTGCTGCTCGGGGTCGGGATCCATCGCATTCGAAACAAAGATGCCGCGCGGCAACAGACGCACGAGGTCGCCGGGATAGATCCAGTGCGGGTTCGTGATCTGCGGGTTGTACGACCAGACCTTCGGCCACTCCCATGGGTTCGCGAAGTAGTACGAGCTGATGTCCCACAACGTGTCGCCACCGCGAACGACGTGCAGCTCGGGAATCGGCCCCGCGTGCATCTCCATCGAGTCCGCGACGGGTAGCTGATCTCCTCCCGACACGTAGTACCCGTTCTCGGCCGGCTCGCCCTGATTGGGCGACGTCACCTTGCCATCGGGGCCGACGACGATGACGTTGGGCTGGGTCGCGCTGCCCGACGGAATCGCCGTGCGTCCGCCGTTCGCACCCGACGCAGGTGCAGGGCGCTGCGTCCCCGAGGGCGCCGCGCTCGGATCGAGGTTCGTGCTCACGTCGCCGACGGGAACGTTCTGCGCGAGCGCCGTCGCGGGCAGTAGCGACGCCGCTCCGAACACGATCCGCCGGATGTTGCGCTTCGCCACTAGGTGCCTCCTTCGAGTCGCTTCGACGCGAGCGCTGCAGGCTCCGTCTTCGGATAGAGGGTCACCACTTGCTCTAGCACGGCCCTCGCCTTATCGCTCTGCCCCATCGCTTGGTAGCAATAGCCAACCTTGAGCAGCGCGTCCGGAACCTTGTTGCCGCGCGGATACGTCTCGATGACGTTGCGGAACTCGCCGAGCGCACGCGTGTAATCCTTCTGCGCGTAGAACGCCTCGCCGAGCCAGTACTGCGCGTTGTCCGCATAGTCGTGGCGCGGGAACTTCACCAAGAACGCGCGCAGCTTCGCGACCGCATTCTCGTGATCGCCCGCCCGCACGAGCTCGACAGCCACTCGATACTCGGCGCTCGCCGTCTCCGTCCGCTCGGTCGGCGCCGAGTCGCGATCGCGCATCGCCGTGCGGCCGACGCGCGCGCTCACGGGCGGAATGCGCCGCGTGACCTCGATGCGATCACGTGCCGCCGCGGTCGTCGCGGCGTTCACGTCGATCACGGGCTCCGCGCGACGCGCGCGCGGACTCGGACTCGGACTCGGACGCACGGGCTCGTCGTCCCACGTCGCGACCTTGCCCATCGCCGCGTCACCCTCGTACACGATCTCGGTGCCGTCATCGGCCACGCCGATCACGCGCGAGCCATCGCTCATCTCCCGTGGCGCGCTCGGCGCCGGCCCCACGACCTCCACGGGCAACGACGGCATCTGCGCCACGAGCGCACTCACCTTATCTGCACGCAGCTTGTCGAGCTGATGCTGCAGATCGCGAAGCTTGCGATCCTGCGCGCGCCTCTCGTCGCGAAGCTCGGTGACTTCTTTATCGAGCCGGCGGTTGTCGTCGCGCAACGCCTTCATCGGCGACGCACAACCAACCAACAGCAATAGACACAGCGCTGGCCTGCTCATGGCCCCGAAATCGTAGGCCGGCTGAGTCCTCGTCGCAAAAAAACGCCCCACCTCCCACCCACGCGCGCGCTTACCGAAGTGCTTCGATGTGGCGTTGGCTCTCGCCGCAACGCCCGCCAGCGGTCCGCGCTCCCCGTGGCTGCGCTGCTGCTTCGCGGCGAACGTTGCGACAACCGAGACGTGCCGTGGCTCCCGAGCTCGACGTGCCTCGATGAGCCGCGAGCACGAACCTTGGCAGCGCGACCGACCATGGTGCTCGTGCTGCTCGTGCTTGCCGGAAGGGCTGCGCGAAACGGGATCCGTCGCCACGAGCGCTGTTGGTGACGGCCCGAGACCAACCTTCTCTTGGTCGGTGGCCGTAGAAGACCTCGTCACGCCGTCGTCGGTTCGCCGCGGTTAGCCGGCGCGCTCCACCACAACCGCGCGCTCTCCTCGAGCGATTGTGAACCGACGCGTCCTCGCTGCCCTCGACATCGCACCACATGGCGACCACGGCGTCGGCTCACACGAGCGAGTGCGTTCGAGCAACGGTCGTCGACATCCGTCGTCCTCGGCGCTACGGCTCGTCCCGTCGTCGCCATCGTCGCCATCGGCGCAACTCGCGGCGTTCGCAGCTCCTCGTCCGCCTCGTCGCCATCGTCG
>JAEYYV010000352.1 GCA_023428295.1 Pseudomonadota bacterium | reverse complement strand
GACGTGACGACCGAGCCCGCGAAGAAGACCGAGGCGGCGAAGACCGCGCCGATCAAGAAGACGACAACGCCAGTGAAGAAAGATCCGAAGAAGGATCCGCCGCCGGGCGACGACGGCGACCTCTACGGCAAGCGCGAGTAGCGAGTCAACGCGCGCCGATTGCACGATCGTCGGCGCACGCGAATCGCGCCGTTGGCTCCGTCTCGCTGCGTGCGGTGGCTCGCCCGAGCTCGGTCGACTGCGCCCCAGCGTCCGGATCTACGAGCGAGCGCGCTTGCCAGCGAGCGCGTTGCGATCCGCAGCGCCGACCTCCTCCGCGAGGCCAACTGCGCGGATTCACGGAGCGCCGCGGTGGCATAGGCCCTGCTGCTCTGCGCGTCATGAAGCTCGCCTGGTCCGGCCTCCTCCTGCTCGCCGCGTGCGCCACCTCCGGCGACGGCGACTACGCGACGACCGAGCCGGCGCCGCTCGTCGGAGTGGATGGCTCGATCGACCAGGCAGATCGCAGCTGCCACGTCGTGCTCCGCAAGATCGAGCGCAGCGGCTCGGCCTTCTCGTTCGAGACGGTGGGCTCGAGCTGGGTGTGGTCGGGCACGATCGAGATCAGCGACGAAGCCGCGGCCGAGGGGCTCGTGCCGAGCGTGCTCTATCGCATGGCGCCGAGCGGTGCATGGTCGAGCGTGGATGCGGTCGCGCTCGATCACGCAGGCACGCCCGGCTTCCAGACGTTCAGCGTGCGCATTCATCAAGGGCTGCCCGGGCCGGGGTGGAGCGGCACCGCGCTGTCGAGCGCGAAGATCGAGGTCGTCCCGTACCTGCGGCTCTCGGGTGGTGGTCGCCTGTTCGATCACAATCGCCGCACGGACGACTTCGACAACTATGTCCTCACGTCGTCGGACTGGGCGGTCGGCACCGACTCGACCTCGTGTCCCGCCGCTGCGGGACCCACGCGCGCACACCTCGTGTTCGGCGGCGATTGGACCGAGACGCGCAGCGGCGTGTTCGCGCCGGGTGGCGAGCTGACGATCGTGTACGACGGCACGCGCCTCTCGCAGTGCCGCAACTGGCGCAACGGAAACCCGCTGTACGACATCACCGCGCACGTCGTGTTCTCGCCGGGCAATCACCAGAGCGCGGTCAGCGTGCGCGACACGTCGCCGACGATCGCGGTGCCGAGCGACGCGCGCGGCGTGACGCTGTGGTTCGAGAACACCGCGATCCCGGGCTGCCAGGCGTGGGACTCGAACCTCGGCGCGAACTACTGGTTCGATGCGCTCGTCGCGCCGCAGTGGATGGGCGAAGCGCGCACGCTGATCACGCGTGGCGCGGATGATCCGTGCACTGGCGGCGTCGCGTCATCGACGGGATTCTCGTTCGACACGTGGGCGCGCGAGCGCGCGGCGATCTCGAACCTGTGCTTCGAGGTCTATCAGCCGGGCGTCACCGAGCAGGACGATCCGGGCAGCATCTGGCCGTACCTCGACACCAAGCTGCACTATCGCCTCGTGGGCGCGAGCGCGGCGACCGGGTGGCAGACGGCGCCGGTCAACCTCGATCGTCGCGTCGGCAACAACACGCGCTACGCGTTCAACTGGCGCGCGATCGATCCGCTGCGCAGCTATCACTGCCCCGAGGTGGAGCCCCTCGTCAGCGCGTCGCCCGACGGCGGCCGCGCGGAGGTTCGCGTCGAGTACTACGTGACGGTCAACGGTGGCGAGCTGCGCCCCGCAACCGGCATGGCGTACGCCGGCACGTTCGTGGACTACGCGAACGACGCCTGGCGCGCGGCCTCGTGTAACTGACCAGCCGGTCGCGGGCTCCCCCTCGCTAGAAGCCCTTCATCTTCCGCTCGAGCTTCACGACGCAGTCTCTGAGCGCGAAGCAGTTGTTCGCGGCCGAGATGCACGCCGCGAGGTCGCGGTGGCTCGCTTTGTCCTCGCCGAGGTTCTGCACCAGCCGGCGACACTCCCTGCGAATGAACGGCTCGTCGGGCGCGCAGACCTTCTCGATGCGCGTGCACGGGCCGGGCAGGGCCTCGTCGTCGACCTCGTCCTCCTCCTTCAGCATCTTCTTCACGCCCTTGCCGACGCCGTCGATCTCGTCGAGCACTTCGCTGCCGAGGCCACCGATCGCGCAGCCGACGTACTCGCCGCACGACTTCGCCGAGAGCGAGCAGTCGAGGAACTTCTCGTACCGATCGCCCATCGTCGTCTTCGCTTCACGGAGCTCCTCGCGACAGCTCGCGATCTCGTCGGACGCGTCGCAGAGCTTCGCAGCGTGCTCGCAGACTTTATTCTCCTTGGCCGACGATCCGCCGCCACATCCGCCGCCACAACCAACGAGCGCCAGCAGCACCACCGCACCCCAGCGTGTTTGCATGGTCTCGAGCGTAATCATCGCGCCGCGAACCGCAACAACAGACTGTTCCCAGGCTGGCCGGCGACGCGGGTGTTGCGCGGATGCCGTATCGTAGCCGGCGGTGACCGATGCTGTTTCGAGTCGGATCTATCGCGTCGTCAGTGCACGTTCGCTGAACACGTTCGGTCGCTCGATCATCAACGCGACCGTGCTGTGGGAGCTGTACGAGCGCACGCACTCGAAGCTCGTGCTCGCCGGTGTCGGGGCGATCCAGATGGTCCCCGTGATCGCGCTGTTCGTCCCCGCGGGCGCGATCGTCGATCGCGTCGATCGCCGTCTGCTCACCACGCTCG
The DNA here is from genome assembly GCA_023428295.1 of Pseudomonadota bacterium. GTDB lineage: Bacteria > Myxococcota_A > Polyangia > Haliangiales > Haliangiaceae > JABFXX01. The sequence goes on along the minus strand of JAEYYV010000352.1, from coordinate 28,170 downwards.
CGGCCGCGCTCACCGGCGCCGTGGGTCTCGGGCTCGCGCTGGCCTCCGCGTTCGGTGCGCCCGTAGCGGTCTATTACCTCCTCTTGCTCGCGCTCGGCGGCATCGCGGTGATCCACGCGCCCGCGAGCGGATCGCTCGTGCCGATGATCATCGAGCGCGGTCACCTCGAGCGCGCGAACCGCATCGGCGCGACGGCGCAGGAGCTGTGCGCGATCACGGGGCCCGCGCTCGCGGGTCTCGCGCTCACGGTGGTCGTGCCCGCGGGCATCTATAGCTTCGTGGCGGTCACCGGCGTCTCGTCGGCGTTCCTGTACCGCACGCTGCCCAAGCCTCGCGCCGTCGTCACCTCACCCAACGCGCGCAAGGATTGGCGCGTCGGCCTGCGCTTCATCTTCCGCTCGCCGCTGCTCTTGCCCGCGCTCACGCTCGACATGTTCGCGGTGCTGTTCGCCGGCGTGATCGCGCTGCTCCCCGCGATCGCGACGGACATCCTCCACACCGACGCGCTCGGCTACGGCATCCTGCGCGCATCGCAATCCACGGGCGCCGTGCTGATGGCGATCATCGGCGGACGCTTGCCAGCGTGGAAGCGACCGGGGCGCGTGCTGTTGATCGTCGTCGCGCTGTTCGGCGTGGCGACCTCGCTCATCGGCGTGTCCACATCGCTGCCGCTCACCGTCGCGCTCCTCGTGATCTGCGGCGCGCTCGACAACATCTCCGTCGTGATCCGCCTGACGCTCGAGCAGCTCGTCGTTCCGGACGAGATCCGCGGGCGCGTCAGCTCGGTGCACTACGTGTTCATCGGCATGTCCAACGAGCTCGGCGCTGCCGAGTCCGGCCTCGCGGCGTGGCTCGTCGGCACGGTGCCCGCGATCGTGGGCGGAGGAGCGGTCGCGGTCGTCGTCGTGGGCGTCGTCGCGCTCGTATGGAAGGATCTCGCCAGGATGCCTCCCCTTTCGGAGCTGAAGCCGCCCGAGCCCTGACGCGAGCAGATCGAATGCGACTTCGTGTAGAACCTCGCCTCGGTAGTACATGCTGACGAGGCAGGAATTTCTACGCAGTCTTCTCATGACCAGCCTGGGCGGTGCGTTCGTCGCGGCGTGCGGCACCGATGGCGGCGCGCCCGAGCCACCCACCGATGCGGGAGGGAACGCGGGGGCGGCCGACGCCGCGGGGAGCGCGGACGCCGGCACGTTCACGTGCGGTTCGACCACCGTCCAGATCGGCTCGAATCACCAGCACACGATGGTGATCGATCCGGCCGACGTGAGCTCCACGACCTCCAAGGAGTACGACATCACCGGCACGTCCGATCATCCGCACACGGTGACGATCACCGCGGAGCAGTTCGCGACGCTCCGCGCGACCGGCATGCTGATGGTGACCTCGTCGTTCGACGACGGTCACACGCACTCGATCCGCGTGCGCTGCGCGTCCTGACGGTCAGTGGATGCGCGCGCTGATCGCGCGGTTCGCCAAGATGTCCGCTTCGATCGTTGCGAGCTCGGCCGCACGCGCGCGCCAGCCTTGCGGATCGGCGTCGCGCGCGAGCGAGAGGAAGATGTTGCGATGGCGCACCTCGGACGTCGCGAGGTCGGCGTACAGCGCGCGCGACTTCGGATCGTCGAGTGCGCCCGCGAGGAGCGCGAGCCTCTCTGCGCTGCGGCCCTCGATCACGGCGAACACGAGCAGCCGATCGAGGAGTCGCGCGGGCTCGCCCTTGCGAATGTGATCGCGTAGCGCCTTCGCGTAGTCGTCGCCGAAGTCGTACGCGGCGGGTTGACCGCGGCGCGACATCAGCTGGCTCACCTGGACGACGTGGCGAGTCTCGTCGTGCGCGAGCCGGCCCATCGCGAGCACCAGGTCGCTGCGCTCTGGATACGAGCGGATGAGCGAGAGCGCGGACTGCGCTGCTTTGCGCTCGCAGTGCAGATGATCCGCGTGGACCGCGTCGAGATCGTCGAGCGCGATCGGCAGCCAGCGCGGATCCGTCGCGACCAGCGGCAGTGCATCGCCAAGATCCGGTACTGCCTCGTCCATGTCGCAATGATGTTACGGTGGAAAGCGTGAACAAGGTCGAGAGCCCCGATCAGTTTCGCACCGACTGTCTCGCTGGCCTGGAACGCGCGAAGGCGCTGCGCCCGACGGTCAAGAACCTCGAGGGATACAACGAGCTGCTGCGAGCGGCGAGCGCGTCGAACGCGTTGGCCGGCCTCATGTCGGAGGTTCATCCCGACGAAGCGATTCGCGACACGGCGCGCGAGTGCGAGCAGGAAGTGTCGAAGTTCTACTCCGCGCTGTCGCTCGATCGGGAGATCTACGACGCGGTCGCAGCGGTGGATGTCTCGCAGGCGGACGCCGAGACGAAGCGCTTCCACGCGAACACGCTGCGCGACTATCGGCGCGCGGGCGTCGACAAGCCGCCCGAGGTTCGCAAGCGCCTCGAAGAGATCGACGAGGAGCTGACCAAGCTCGGCCAGCAGTTCAGCAAGACCATCGCGGAGGACGTCCGCACGCTCGAGGTCAGCGATGTCAGCCGCCTCGGCGGATTGCCCGCGGACTTCTTGCAGTCGCATCCGCCCGACGCGCGCGGCACCGTGCGCATCACCACGGACTATCCCGACTACAACCCGTTCATGACGTACGCGGCCGACGACGAGCTGCGAAGGAAGCTCTACGTCGCGTTCCGCAGCCGCGGTGATGGCGGCAACGAGGAGACGCTGCGGCGCATCTTGATCCTGCGCTCCGAGAAGGCAAAGCTCCTCGGCTTCGACAACTGGGCGGACTACATCACCGCGGACAAGATGATCCGCTCGGGCGATCGCGCGGCCGAGTTCCTCGAGCGCGTGTGGAAGCTCGCCGAGCCGCGCGCCAAAGAGGACTACGCGGAGCTGCTGCGCCAGCTGAAGAAGACGGACCCCGACGCGACGGCGGTGGCGGACTGGCAGAAGATCTATCTCGAGAACCTCGTGAAGCGCGAACGCTACGAGGTCGACGCGGGCGAGGTGCGCGAGTACTTCCCGTACGCGAAGGTGCTCGAGGGGCTGCTCGCGATCACGAGCGAGATCTTCGACCTCACGTACGCGCCGGTCGCCGATGGAAACCCGTGGCACCCGAGCGTCGTCATCTACGACGTGATGCGCGGCGCGCAGAAGCTCGGCCGCATCTACCTCGACATGCATCCGCGCGAGGGCAAGTACAAGCACGCGGCGCAGTTCCCGCTGCTCGATGGCGTGCGCGGCGTGCAGCTCCCCGAGGGTGTGCTCGTCTGCAACTTCCCGCAGCCGACCGCCGACGATCCGGTCGCGTTGCTCGAGCACGACGACGTCGTCACGATGTTCCACGAGTTCGGTCACCTGATGCATCACGTGCTCGGCGGTCACCAGAGGTGGATCTCGCAGAGCGGCGTCGCCACGGAGTGGGACTTCGTCGAGGCGCCGTCGCAGATGTTCGAGGAGTGGGCGTGGAGCCACGACACGCTGTCGCGGTTCGCGCGTCACGCGAAGACCGGCGAGGTCATTCCAGCCGAGCTCGTCGACAAGATGCGTCGCGCGGACAAGTTCGGTCTCGGCACGCAGACGGTGCAGCAGATCTTCTACGCGGCGATCTCGCTGCGCTTTCATCGCGCGGATCCCGAGACACTCGATCAACTCGCCGAGGTGCAAGCGCTCCAGAAGCGCTACACGCCGTTCGCGTACGTCAAAGGGACGCGGTTCCACGCCTCGTTCGGTCACCTCGTCGGCTACTCGGCGATGTACTACACGTATCAATGGTCGCTCGTGATCGCGAAAGACCTGCTCACTCCGTTCGCGAATCGCGGCCTCATGTCGACGGACGTGACCTACGCGTATCGCGACAAGGTGCTCGTGCCCGGAGGCAGTCGAGACGCTGCCGATCTCGTGCGTGACTTCCTCGGCAGGGAGTACGACTTTGGCGCCTACGAGCAGTTCCTTTCTGGCGCTTGAGGTTCATTCGTTTCCGTCACTGCGGAGGCTCATCCGCACGAACGAACGTTTGTCCTCGCGCGAGAACAATTGTCGTGGATTGTCGCGAGCAGCGAGAACATCGACGACGAACACACGGACAATAGAGTTCAGTGCCGTTCTCGATCCCTCTGTCGTGATGCCTTACAACAGATGCCTCACACGAGAGAAGGACCCAGAGAAACACATGAAGAACCTGACCATCGCATTCCTCGCTACTGCTTCGCTCTTCGCCGTTGGCGCCTGCAAGAAGAAGGGCGGCGGCGACGCCGGTGAAGCCGTCGCGAAGATGACGGAGTTCAAGGATCAGATGTGCGCGTGCAAGGACAAGGCGTGCGCGGACAAGGTCCAAGAGGGTATGACCAAGTGGTCGACCGAGATGGCGGCGAAGGCTGGCGACCAGAAGGAAGCCAAGACCGACGAGGCCACGATGAAGAAGATGACCGAGGTCGGTCAGCAGTACGGCGAGTGCATGACCAAGGCGATGTCGGCTGGCGCGGACCCGGCTCCGGCGGGTGACCCGGCTCCGGCCGGTGACCCGGCTCCGGCCGGTGACACGGCTGGCGGCTCGACGGGCATCCCGGAGTGCGACGAGTACAAGGCTGCGATCGACAAGCTCGCGGCGTGCGACGCGATCCCGGAAGCGACGCGCAAGACGATGAAGGACGCGTTCGACCAGGCGTCCGGCGCGTGGGCGAACCTCCCGGCCGAGGGCAAGGCTGCCGCGGCGACGGGTTGCAAGGCTGGCGCGGACGCTGTCGCGCAGGCCGCGGCGGCGTGCAAGTAAGCACTCGCTAGCTCGCTGACATTTCCACTTCACTAGATTAGGAAGCCCGGCCGCGTGCCGGGCTTTCTGCATTTCGGCGGTATGGTTCGCGCCATGAAAGCGATCCTGTTCGTGTCTGCGCTCGCGCTCGTCGGCTGTAGCAAGAAGAGCGAAGAGAGCGGCGGCGATCCGTGCGCCGCTGCGATCAACCCGGCGATCGACAAGATGGTCGGCGCTCGCAAGGACGCGCCGCCCGAGATGACCGAGATCGCGAACAAGCTGCGCACGCTGATGACGCAGCACTGTCGCGACAACAAGTGGCCCGATGACGTGATCGCGTGCTTCAAGACGGCGAGCGATCAACCGAGCATCAAGAAGTGCCGGCAGATGCTCCCGCAGGAGCTCGCGCAGAAGCTCCAGATCGACATCATGAAGGCGATGACCGCCGGTAGCCCGCGCGAGAAAGCGCGCGAGCACATGAGCGGCCACGGCGGCATGGGCGGTGGCAGCGGCGGTGGCGTCGGTGGGGGAGAGCCAGCCGCCGAAGGCAGCGCAGGTAGCGCGGACGTGCCCGCGGGCACCAAGCAGTAGCTACGGGCGCGTGAGATCGCGCGTGATGTTCTTCTGGTGCGCCTCGACGGTGCCTCCGCCGATCTCCATCAGCTTTGCATCGCGCCAGAACTGCTCGACGCGGTACTCCGTCGAGTAGCCGTACCCGCCGAGCACTTGGATCGCGTTGTCGGCGACCTCCTTCGCGGCCGTCGACGAGAACAGCTTCGCCGCGTCGGTGCCGAGGCGGTTGCGCTTGTCGGGGCCGGTCGTGGCGGCGACGTTGTAGACGAGCGCGCGGATCGCTTCGACCCTCGCGTAGCTCTCGCCGATGTAGCGCTGGATCTGTCCGTGCTCGCACAGCGGCTTGCCGAAGCTGTGGCGCTCCGTGGAGTAACGCACCATCACGTCGAGGCAGCGGCGCGCGATGCCGAGCGACATCGCGGACAGACCGAGGCGCTCGATCTCGAGGTTACGCATCATGTTGGTGATGCCGCCGCCCTCGCGACCGAGGAGGTTCTGCGCGGGGACCTGGACATCCTCGAGGATCAGCTCGGACATCGTCGACGCGCGCATGCCGACCTTGGGGATCTTCGGGCCGGTCGAGAAGCCCGCGAACGAGCGCTCGACGACGAACGTCGTGATGCGATCGTCGAGCTTGGCGTAGACGAGGAACACGCTCGCCTCGGGCGCGTTGGTGATGAACGTCTTGCGGCCGTTCAGCACGTAGCCATCGCTCGTGCGCCGCGCGACGGTCTGCAGGCCGAGCACGTCGGTGCCGACGGCGGGCTCGGTCATGCCCATAGCGCCGACGAGCTCGCCGGTCAGCGTCTTCGCGAGATAGCGCGATCGAATCTCGGCGGTGCCCGCGTAGTAGAAGTTGTTGACGAAGAGCAAGGCGTGGGCGAGGTAGCCGAGGGCGAAGCCCGGATCCGCGTAGGCGAGCTCGTCGTGGACGATGCACGACGCTGTCGCGTCGAGGCCCGCGCCGCCATCCTCCTCGGGGATGGTCACGCCGATGAGGCCCAGGCCGCCCAGCTCGCGGAGCAGCGCCGTGTTGAACGATTGCTTCTCGTCGTGCTCCATCGCCTGCGGTTCGACGCGCGACTGCACGAATTGGCGAACCGTCTGGCGGAGAAGCTCGTGCTCTTCGGAGGCGTGCGCCACGCGGGGACCTTATCAGATAGAGTCAGTGCGTGAACGGCATCGACCGCTGGGCAGCCGGGCAACCCGTCATTCTGTTCGCCAATCCGACCGCGCAGAGCGGCAAAGCGGCGGATTGGATCCGCCACGCACGCGCACTTCTCGACGAGGCGCACATCGCGCATCGCTTCGTGCCGACCGAGCCGGAGGGCCGGACGATCGATCGCGTGACCGAAGTTATCGACAAGGAAGGTGTGCGCGCCGTCATCTACATGGGCGGCGACGGCACGTTCGCGGAGGTGGCTAAGGGCATCCTCGAGTCCCAGCACGCGGCGAGCTGCGCGATGGGCATGCTGCCCACGGGCACCGCGAACGACCAAGGCAAGTCGTTCGGCCTCGACTCGGGCCCGGGCGCCCTCGAGCGCAACGTGCGCGTGATCGCCGCAGGCCTCACCGTCGGATGCGATGTCGGCAAGCTCGTCGTCGAGCGGGATCAGAAAGAGATCCACCGCGACATGTTCTTCGACTCGTTCAGCGTGGGGCTCGGCGCGGCGTCGCTCGCGACGCGCAATCGCGATCGCGAGCGCGTCGGCCTCATCCCGGGCCTCGGCATGCTGTACCGGAACCAGCTCGTCTACGCGGGCGCGATCCTGCAGCGCCTCGCCGAGAGCTACATCGTCGACGTGAAGTTCGATCTCGACGTGATCATCGACGGCAAGGTGCACTCGTTCGACAGCCTGCTCGACGTGATCATCAAGAACACGCAGATCTTCGGCGGCGAGTGGGTGTTCGATCCGAACATCGAGTCCGACGACGGGTTGTTCGAGCTGGTGCCGGTGACCGGCCGCCGCGATTTCGGCGCGAAGATGATCAGCTCGCTCCGCCGCAGCCCGGTGGGGGCCGAGGAGCTCTCGAAGCTCGGCTTCTCGTACGACAAGCCGGTCACTGGCGCGCGCTTCGAGCTCGACGTACGCGCGCGTCCGCTGCCGTCGGCGCAGTGCGATGGCGAGGAGCTGCCCACCGGTGATCGCTATCGGATCGAGGTGTTGCCGCGCGCGCTCCGCCTGATCGTGCCACGCGAGCACATCGATCCGGCGAACGTCGACACGAGCGGGCGCTGGCAACAGGCGTAGCAACTCGCACCCCAAAGGCGTGTCATAGTCCGAGCGTGCAGCGCTTGATTCTCCTCGTGCTCGCGGGCTGTGGCCCGTCGGCTGCGACGCCAGCGCCGCAGACGCCAGCACCGGCGGTCCCGATCTCCACGCCGCTCGTCGAGATGGCCACGTCGTGCACCGATGCGGCGTTCGGCATCGATCGCATCAGCAAGGATCTGCGCGCACCCGAGGAGGAGATCATCCCGGCGATGCGCGCCCGCTGCCAGCAGGACGAGTGGTCGCAACACGCGATCAATTGCTTCGCGGCCCTCGCGTCGGACGAGGCGGAGTCGGATCTCGCGGTCTGCGTCGGTCGCTTGCCGATCGAGCAGCGCGCGTCGCTGCTCGGCGAGATCAAGGGCGCGCAGCCGGACCAGACGGCCGAGCTCGCCGAGGTTGTGGCCAAGCTCGGTGCGCTGCAAGTGGGCATCGCGAGCTGCGATCGCTTCGTCGCTGCCGTCGCGAAGATGATGGACTGCGAGAGCCTCGGCGCCGACGCGCGGATCCAGCTCGGCACCGAGACGATCGAGGCGTGGAACCTGCCGATGCACAAGGTGTCGCTGCAGGACAAAGCCAAGCTCGCAGGTGCGTGTACGCAGTCGCTCGCGTCGCTCGAGCGGCACGCGACCGATCTCTCGTGCGCGCACTAGCGATAGGAATCCAGCCCTAGACGCCGACGGGAAGTTGATCCAACCTGCGCCCATCTAACCCCGAGGTGTCCCATGGCTGAAGTCTTCATTTACGACGCTCTTCGTACTCCGCGCGGTCGCGGCAAGGCCGGCAAAGGCGGGCTCGCGAACCATCACCCGCAAGAGCTGCTCGCGCAGACATTGAATCACATGGCCGAGCGCAAGAAGCTCGACAAGTCGCTCGTCGACGACCTCGCCGTGGGTTGCGTCACGCAGGTGAAGGAGCAGGGCGCGTGCATCGCGCGCGTCGCGCTGATCGCGGCGCAGTGGCCCGAGGAGGTCACCGGCTTCACGATCAACCGCTTCTGCGGCTCGGGCCTCGAGGCGGTGAACTCGATCGCGGCGAAGATCGGCGCGGGTTTCTCCGACAGCGGTATCGGCGGCGGCGTCGAGTCGATGTCGCGCGTCCCGATGGGCTCGGACGGCGCGATGCTCGACGGCCTCAACGAGAAGCTGCGCAAGCGCATGTACCTCGTGCCGCAGGGCATCTCGGCGGACCTCATCGCGACGCGCGAGGGCTTCTCGCGCACGGACGTCGACAAGTTCGCGCTCGCGAGCCAGCAGAAGGCGGCGCGCGCCATCGAGGAGAAGCGCTTCGCGAATGGCCTGTTCGCGGTGAAGAACGACGACGGCTCGATCGCCCTCGATCGCGACGAGCACCCGCGTGCGGACACCACGCTCGAGGGACTCGCGGGCCTCAAGGCTGCGTTCGCCGACATGGGCGCGATGGCGATGGGCCCCAACGGGGAGACGCTCGATCAGCTCGCGCTCGCGAAGTACAGCGACACCAAGGCGATCGATCACGTGCACACGGGCGGTAACTCGTCGGGCAGCGTCGACGGCGCCGCGGTCGTCCTCATGGGCTCGGCCGAGTGGGGCAAGAAGGCGGGCCTCAAGCCGCGCGCGAAGATCCGCGCGATGGCCACGGTCGGCGCGGAGCCGGTCATCATGCTGACGGCGCCGGCTCCGGCGTCCAAGAAGGCGCTCGACCGCGCCGGCATGTCGGTGAAGGACATCGACCTGTGGGAGATCAACGAGGCGTTCGCGACGGTGCCGATGCAGACGGCGCGCGCCCTCGGTATCGACATGGACCGCGTGAACGTCAACGGCGGCGCGATCGCTCTCGGTCACCCGCTCGGCGCGACGGGCGCCATCCTCCTCGGCACCGCCATGGACGAGCTCGAGCGCGCGAACAAGTCCACCGCGCTGATCACGCTGTGCATCGGTGGCGGCATGGGCATCGCGACGATCATCGAGCGCGTGTAGTCGTCGATGCGGTGATCCGCACCCGTGGTAAGCACGGGTGTGGCTCGTCGACTCTTGGTGCTGGCGCTCTTCGCCGCGTGCGATGCGCCTGCTCCTCCTGCCGAGCCACCATCGGTGCAGTGGGCGTATGCGCCCGCACCCTCGGGATGGCCGATCGGCGTACCGCAGGCGCGCTTCGGTCGCGCGCAACGGCCGCAGCCGCTCGTCTCGCTGGGCATTGCCGGCGCGCAGAAGGTGCCGCTGCGACTACCGACGCTGTGGGACGTGCCCGATGACGGAAAGCCCGCGCGCGCGGTGGCGTATGGCTACGAGGGCGCCCAGGCGGCGGTCGAGCTGATCGAGGTCGACACGGGCCGCGTCGTGTGGCGCCAGACGGGCCTGTGCGCGGGGCCCATCGTCGGCGTGACCGAAACGGCGATCGTGTGCTCCGACGGGACGGGCGTGCGCGGCGTGGCGCTCGACGGAACGTCCGCGTGGCGAGCGGATCAGACGTACGTGGCGATGACCGCCGATCGCGTCGTCGTCTCGGCCGAGGGACACGCGATCATCCTCGACGCGACGACAGGCGACGAGATGTCGCGCGTGCGCATGCCCGCGAACGTCACCGCGGAGACGGTCGTCGCGAGCTGCGGCGATGCCGGGCGCGAGCTGTTCGTCGCGGCGCCGGATCACTTGCTCCAACGCGTCGCCGACGTGAAGGGCAAGCCGGCCGTCACGTGGCGCACGCCGCTCGGTTCGTTCGAGGCGATCGACGCCTGCGACGGCGACCACGTCGTCGTGAGAGCAAATGGCTCGCTGCTGTCGTACGCGCGCGAGACGGGAGATCTGCGCGGCCAGGTCAGCGAGATCCGCGGCTGGTGGCCGGCGCACGATCGCATCGAGGTCGCGACCGCGAGTGGCGTCGCGAGCTGGTCGCGCGATCTGCTCGAGAATCGCGCGCTCGTCGCTGCACCGCTCGGCGATCTCGTGTCGAGGCGCGGCGACCGCCGGCTCGTGCGCGCGACACCGTCGACGATGGTGGTGCTCGATCGCGCGGGTGTCGCCGCGTATGTCGCGCTCGGTGCACAGAGCGCGGTGCTCGGTGACTCGACGATCACCGCCGCGAGCTACGCGGGCTCGCGCGCGAACACGATCGAGCGCTACGCGATCCCCACGCGCTATCCGCGTACGTTGCGCCTGTCGCCACCGTCGAAGGGACTCGCGGTTCCGACGGAGCTTCGCGACGTCAGCGCTGCACAGGCGGTCCCGCTCGACGCCGCGATCAGCAAGGCCGACACGGGCACAGCGAGCGTGGGCCCGCTCGCGATCGATCCTGCCGCGGGTAACATCGTGTACGTCGTCGCCGCCGAGGCGCCGATCGGCGACGACACACCGCAAGCGATCGCCGCCGTCGATCTCGCGACCAAGCAGTGGCTGTGGCAACGCGCCGATGCGTGCGGTCCCGGCGTTGTCAAAGCGCTCGCGGTCACCGCCGATCTCGTCGCGTGTGGAACGCAAGGAACGCGTCCGGGCACCGCGCTCGTTCGCGCGACATCGCGCACCGGCGAGACGCGATGGGAGTGGGAAGGCGATGGCGTGGACGCGCTCGTCGCGTCGCGCTCGCTCCTCGCCGTCGGGGCCGGCGATCGAGCGTTCGTGCTCGACGCGAACGGGCACACGCGCCTCACGCTACCGGCGCGCGATGGCACGTTGCCGCTCGCGATCGTCGACACGCCGGAGTGGGGCGAGCTCGTGATCGCGGCGCAGCACGGCCTTCTCGTCGCGCGCTCGTCTGCCCTCGACATGGCGCCGATCTGGACGCTCGCGATCGATGGCGTTCCCACCGCGGTGACCGCCGCCGGTGATGGCGTGCTCGTGCAGCTCGAGGATGGCGACGCCTATCGCATCCTCGCGCGCGACGGCGCGGTGATCGGCATGCCGGGCATTGGCCTCGCGTGGTACGCGGGCGTGGATCTGCTGGCCGGTCTGACGCCGGGTGGTCCGCTGTACGGCGAGCGCGAGGCCGCGCCACCTCCGAGCATCGCGCCCGCGATCCATGGTGTGGGACACAAGCTGCTCGTCCCCGACGATCCCGCGCTGCCCCGGCTGTGGAAGCCCATCCCGCTGCCGCCGATCGTCGGTGCGGGGCAACAGCTCACGATCTTCGAGCCGTCGGGCGGTGTTCGCGTGCGGGGCGAGTACGCTCTCGGTACGAGCACGCTGGCGCCACGCGGTCCGGCGGGCAGCCCGATCGTCCTCGTTGCGGACGCGCCCGAAGCGCAGCTCGTGGTGATCGATCCTCGCACCGCGCGCCCGACGCAGCGCTTCACGCGGACGCGCGGTGAGATGGTGTTCTCGACGGTCGTCAACGGCTCGCCGGTCGTCGGGGTGGTGCTCGACAAGCCGCTGCGCGTCGTCATTCTCTAACCGGTCGGGGAGCGATTTGCGGGCGTTGGCGAGGACGCCCGAACGGTGCCGCGCTATACGATCGAGAAATGGCACTCCCGCTACGCGCCGCGCTCCGTTCCGCAGGCCGCTTCATGGTCAAGAACCCCACGACGATGCTGAGCATGGCGCGCCACGCGCTCGGCATGCGCATCGCGGTGCCGCTCGATGCGCTTCGCTGGTTCATCTCGAACACGCCGCCGTCCAAGAAGGCGCCGCAGGACGTGACGATCTCGCCGCGTCCGCCAGCCATCGGCATCGGCGCCACGATCGACTTGATGGGCACCACGGTGCGTGCGGGCGCGTCGATTCGCGTCGACAAGCTCGAGGTCAGCGACACCGAGTTCAAGGTCACGCTGCGTCTCTCCGACGTGACGATGAAGGTGCTCGGCGAGTCGTTCACGCCGGTCGCGGGGCTCATCAAGAGCGGCGCGCTGGATCTCAGCAAGCCGGGCAACCTCGCCAAGTTCATGCCCAAGCGTCCGCCGGTGCTCGTCGACGCGCGCGACGACATCATCGTGATCGACTTGATGCAGGACAAGAAGTTCGCCGAGAACGATCGCGTCCGCGGCATCCTCGGCACGCTGACGCCCGTCGTGAACGTGTCGGGTCTCTCGACCGAGGGTGACTTCTTGATCTTGCAGCTCCGCGCGTCGCCGTTTGGAATTCCGCGCGCGCTCAACGCCGCGCGTGCGCTTGCCGCGGGCTGAGTCGTGACTCGTTTCGCGCTCGTCCTTTCGTGCCTGATCGCGTGTCAGGGGCAGGGCAGTGGCGGCGCGACGGGCAGTGGTAGCGCGCCGGTTCCGGGCGACACCGCCGCGGGCTCCGATGTGCCGGCCGTTCCCGACGACGCCGACATCGCGTTGCCGACGGTGCTCGACGCGCTGAACAAGCCCGACGAGCCCGAGCCGCCAGATCCCGGCAAGGTGATCGCGGAGCTCGGAGCGATCAGCGCGTGGCAATCGGTGATCGATCGCGCGCAGTATCTCGGTCGACGCAACCAGCGCGGCGTGGTGTTCGGGCGCGTGGGGCCCGCGATCGCGGAGACGAGCTATCACTGGCTCGTCGACGACACGGAGGGCAACGGCACGCTCGGCATCCGCGTCGAGCTCGGGGGAAAGGCCAAGGAGGGCGACCGCATCGCGATCGGCGGCGCGTGGGAGCTCGACGAGCAGAAGCGCTGGTACTGGCGCGTCGACGCGATCGATCCGGTGCCCCCAGCGCCGACGACCGACCTGAAGGATCCGCCGGCCGCGGTGCCGTCGCACGCGATCGTGAACGGCAACCTCCCGCCGGGTGCGCGCACCATCAGCGTCGCGCGTGACAACGACGCGGTGTACTTCCAGATCGTCGGGCCGCCGCCGGTCGTCGAGGGGGATGGATGGCTCGTCGCGAACGAGCTCGGCGACAAACCGTTCGCGCTCCTCGCGCTGCCAGGTGAGCGACCGTCGTACGGCGGACAGGACATGCGCGCGCCCGACGAGCGGTGGCAATTGAAGCGCGGGCAGACGTACTGGGTGCGCATCGGCAAGATCCGCAAGCGCGGCACGGCCACCGATCCCAAGCCCGCGCTGATCAACGCGCGCACCGCACCTGTTCGCGTGTTGTAGCTAATACGCCCAGGTCCGCAGACCGACCCAGCCGTTCGCGAACATCCACAGCGTGAACGCGACGAACGAGGTGCCGAACACGAGCGGCAGCGCGAGCGCGAACGCGTGCGGACGCTGCGGATGAACGATCCAGCGAACGGCGTACGCGAGGCTCGCGATCGAGGACACCGCGAACAGGATCGTCATCGCGAACGCACCGACGGTGAGCGGATGCACGATGCCGATCACGCCGGCATCGAACGCGGCCTCGAGGAGGCGCGGAACGGCGAAGAACGTGAGCCCGGTGATCGCAGGAGGGAACACGAGCGAGTGCGGGAGCACGCGCGACTTGCCGAGCCAGCTCGCGAGGAGCACAGCGGCCGCCCACAGCGGCGCGACCATCATGAACAGCATCGTCAGATCGATCGCGAGGAAGCGGACGCGTGCGAGCCAGTAGGTCCGGGCCTCGCCGTACGCGAAGCTCATGATCACGATCGGCGTGCCGTCGATGTTCTTCGTGAAGCGAACGGCGCTGCCGCAATCGCCGCGGAAGCGATAGCTGCCGTCGGGCATCGAGTGCAGCTCGAACTCCTCGCCGCCGATGGTCTTGCCGTACAGGCCAAACGGTGCCTCGCGAAAGCTCCAGCCCTCCAGCGAGCGCTCGATGAACCCGGAGATCTGATTGCGCGGGTTCGCGAGCTGGTAATAGTCCGCGTCCGGACGCTCGCGTAGGTTGCGCGTGGGTGGCGACGCCGTGCGTCCGCGCGTGAGGTACGCGTAGAGCAGCGCGCGGATCTTGCGGTAGCCCTGGAACGTGTAGTTGCCGTTGAGCAGCATCACGTAGCCCACACCGAGGTCCGAGAAGTAGCGGTAGCTCGCGTGGAACCCGGGCATTCCACCGTCGTGTCCGTGGGACATCGTCGGGTGCGAGACGTCGGTGTAGTTCGCGAGGCCGTACTCGTTGTCGATGTGCGGATACGGCAGCGTCCCGCTGCGCTCGATGCGAGCGAGTCCCTCGGGCGAGATGATCGGTGGGAAGCCATCGCCGCGGCGGATCCAGAAGTGCACGAGCTTCGCGAGATCCACGGCGGAGACGAGCAGTGACGCCGACGGGCGGTGCGCGAACACGTGAAACGTCTGCGCGTTGCCGTCCTGATAGCCGGTCGCGAGTCGCGCTTCGATCGACGGAGTGCGCCCGAAGTCCGCATCGCGGATTCCCATCGGTGCCAAGATCTCGCGGCGCAGGTACACGTCGAACGGCTCGCCGCTGGCCGCTTCGATCGCGCGGCCGGCGAGCGCGTACCCGACGTTCGAGTAGCCATGCCGCGTGCCCGGACGCCAGCGCACGACACGCGAGCGTGGATTGAGAGCGAGCGCTTCCGGAACTGGGAGCCATTCGTCGTCGGTGAAGATCTCGTTGAAGCGAATGTCGTCGAAGCCCGCGGTGTGCTCGAGACATTGCGCGAGCGTGACCGGCGCTTCGGACTCCCATGGATTCTCGAACGTGCCGGGCAACAGCTCGCGAAGCGGCGCGTCGATATCGAGCTTGCCTTGATCGTGCAGGCGCATCACGCCGAGCGCGACCAGCGACTTCGAGACCGAGCCCACGCGGAACACGGTGTCCGGCTGCATCGGCTTCTTGCTGTCCACGTCGCGAACGCCGACGCCTCCGACCCAGATCGGACCGTCGCGATCGACGAGCGCCACGACCGCGCCGGGCGTCTTCTCCGCTTTCACGATCGCGGCGAGCCTCCGCTGGAGCTCCTCGAGAGAGCCGGGATCATCCACGGCCTCGATGCTCGCGCGTGGCATATCCACCTCGAGCGGATGCGGCTGCGTCGAGCGCGGCGCGCAGCGCACGTAGAAGAACGCAGCGAGGAGAGCGACCGCACCGAGAACCCGCCGCGCGTGCACGGCCGTACTGTATCAGGGGTCGCGGTCTGTACCGTCTAGCTTCTCTTCGGCAAACTCGCGCAGCGCGGTCGCCAGCGCGCCCCACCACCGGCCCATCTCGCCGATGAACTGGACGGTGGGTCGGGCGTGGCGCACGGGATGATCCGGCCGCAGCGCCGCGAAGCCACGGTGCTCGAGGATCACGCGCGTGCCGCCATTGCCCTCCTCGAACCACACCTCGACCGTGGTGTCCGCATCGGAGTCTTTGAAGTTGATCCCGCGCCACGTGAACGCGAAGTGCGCGGGCGGTTCCCACGCGACGATCCTGCCGATCTCGTGCACGCGCTCCTTCGACGGACCGTACTGCTGGAACACGCGACCACCGAGCATCGGCTCGAGGTGCATCGGCCCCGTGTTCTTTCCACCCACGCGATACGCGGGACCCTGCCGCCACCACGCGTCGAGCTCGAGCGTGAACACGTCGAAGGCATCGCGTCGCGAGACACGCACGAACGTCTGCACGCGGACCTTGTCGCCGGCGACCGTCACTTCGTCTTCTTCCCGCGCGTCTTCTCGGCGTGCTGCGCGAACGCGTCGAGCTGCAGCGTCCAGAACCGATCGATCTCGTCGAGCCAGTTGCGAAGCTGCATGAACTTCTCCGGTCGCAGACGATAGATGTTCGCGCGCGCATCGTCGTCGTCGAACGCGCGCTCCACGAGGCCTGTCTCGCGCAGCACGCGCAGATGGCGGCTCATCGCAGGCGCGCTGAGGCCGAGCTCGTCGGCAAGCTCGCCCGCGCGCCGCGGCTTCTTGCGTAACAGGTCCACCACGCCGCGACGCCCTGGATCCGCGAGCGCGAAGAACGTGTCGTCGAGGGCCTGCATCAGCCGCGCAGCCGCTGGCAGAACCACCAGTAGTGGCCTTCGTGGTCGAGCGCGCCGTACGTCTTGTCCGTCCAGTACTCCTCGCCGTAGTCGCTGACCGTGGGCTCCATCGCGATCGTGGCGCCATTCGCGCGTGCGTGCGCGCAGTGCGCGTCCACGTCATCCACGAAGAACATCATGGCCTGCGTGGTCTTGCCGCCGAGCGACTTGGGGCTGCACATGGGCCGGTTCTTGTCGGACTGCCTGCGCTCGTCGCTGATGAAGATCAGGCCTTCTCCGTACGTGAGCTCGCTGTGCTCGATCACGCCACCTTCGCCCTCGATCCTCAGGCGCACTTCGAAGCCGAACGCTTTGCACAGCCAATCGATCGCGGCCGCAGCGTCCTGATACACCGCCGCGCTCGTGAGGCGAGGCCATCCCTTGGGTGTTGGTTTCATGATGAGTGAATAGTTAACTCAATCGTTAACTATCGTCAAGTCACGACCGAGGAGCGCTACGAGGGCGGCTCCTCCGGCGAAGCGCGACCGCGAGCACGACGATCGTCATCGCGGTCGTGGAGCCTGGCGTCGCTTGTGCCCCACAGCACCCAGCGCGCGACGAGCGAGGCTCCGCGCGTGGTGCGCGGGATGGCTTGGTGCCGATCGCGGAGCCGGCGCTCGCGGTGGCGGGATCGATCGTGATCGCGCAGCTCGGGGAGAGCGTCGCCACGAGCGGTCGCGCGGGCGTGGGGCCGCCGGGCGTGACCTTCACGGCGCACGCGTCGCCCTCGCGGTGTGCCGTGATCGTCGCGAGGCCGCCGAGTGCGGGTGCGTCGAGGACGACGAGAGTGCCGGGCGTCGCGCGATAGGTGAGGGCGCCGCGCCCGGTGGGCCACACGATCGTCGCTTCGCGAGGGGCCGCGAGCGCGAGGCCTTCGTAGCCGTCGCCCGAGAGCGACGTCCACGCGGCAGGCTTGGCGCGCTGATCGACGACGCCGATGACGTGGACGGCGCGCGGTGACGGGCCATCGATCTCGACGCGGTAGTCGGAGGCCTCGAACCGCGCGGCGTCGCAGCGGCCTTTGATCGTGTCCTTCGCGAAGCAGTCCTTCTGCGACGGGCGCCCCACGACGGCGCGGCCCGACGATCGGATGCCGCTGATCGTCAGGCGCGTCTCGCCGAAGACCTTCTCGGCGCGATCCTTGTCGAGTGGCAGGCCACCGGCGACGCGGAAGCGCAGGTGCATCTCGGAGGCGCGGGCGCGATCGATCACCACGAGCGCAGCGTCGGTGCCTGCAGCGTCGGGTACGAGGACGAAGTCGCGCGTGGCCTCGGTGATGTCGGAGGCCTTCTTCTGCAGCTGGTAGGCGCCGGAGTAGTCGCAGCGCGCGGCGACGACTCCCGAGCGCGTCTGCGTCGAGAAGTCCCACGACGTGCTCGCGCCCCAGTTGCCCTGCGACGGGTGGTACTCGGACGGGAACTGTGGCGACACGACGGTGGGCGCGTTGGACGTGAGCGACGACGCCGAGCCATACGGCGATGGATCGACGATCGCGTCGTCGGGACCGCGCGAGAGGACGAAGTTGCCGGCCTTGGGTTGGCGATGATCCACGTCGAGGCCGCGGCCGCACTCCGCGACAAACCAGATCGCGCGCGAGTCCCAGCGCGTGCGCGTGTAGATGGTGCCCGTGCTGGGCGCCGCGTAGAGCGTGGGCCACGTCTCGCGCGCGATCGGTGTGCCGGCATCGCCCGTGGCGAGCGCGTCGAAGAGGAAGAAGTCCTTGTCTGCGATGCGCAGTCGCGAGAGCTCGGCGCGAGCTTGCGCGCGGATCTCGGGCGCTGCATCGCCCAGCGCGATCGCGTTCAGCGTGAGCACGTGCGGCGCCACGTTCGGCGTGTCCGCTTCCGTGTCTTGCCCGACATACAGGCGATCGCTCGGCGACAGCGCATACGTGTGACGGCGCAAGACGGCGGCGAGCCAACGATCGACGCCTTCGACACGAACACCGACATCGCGCGCTGCACGAGCTGCAAGTGCGTAGTGCAGGACCGACAGCGGCCCGTACTGCCAGCCTTCAGGCCAATCGCCACCGTCGAGGATGCCGCCGGGAGCGAGGGCGGAGGCCATGTCCTTGCCCCACAGCTCGTCACGCACGAAGGTCCACAGCTCGGGTCCGCGCTGCTCGGTGGCTTCTCCGCCTTGTGCGATCGCGACGAGCGTCGCGGCGGCGAGAAAGCCCGCTTGATAGTTGGTCCCGGGGACACGCGCGCGATAGCCCTTCTCGCGATACCAGCCGAGCCACGCCTGCCATCGCTCGCGCGCGCGTTGCCGGAGCGCCGGTGGCAGCTTGTCGTGCAGCCAGTCGTAGGCGATCGCGGTGTACACGCCGAGGTTGCGCAGCGAGTAGCCGGAGTCGCGTCGCGCTGCCTCGTCGCCGCCCGCGCCGTCACCGATGCGATCGAGATCGTCGAGCAGCGCTTCGAAGAACTTGATCGCGGTCGTCGCGTGCTCCGCCTTGTCGGTCGCGACGTACGCGACGAGACATGCGCCGAGCACGCGCGACCACTCGCTGCCCATGTAGACGGCGCGGTCGTGCTCCGACGTCTGCCCCGATTCGCACAGTGCGATCGATCCGGCGATCGGTCCGCGCTCTTGCTTCGCGAGCGAGCGCCACGAGGTTCGCAGCTCGCGATCGAGGAGGATCCGGGGATGCGGGCCCGCGGGTTCGGGCGCCAACGGCGCAGCGTGCGCGAGCGAGACACTCAGAAGTACGAGGAGGGGCGCGCGCAGCATCGCCCCTGCACGTAGCAATCAGCGAGCCGCGGTGCGTCCGGTCAGCTGCATCGTACGCTCGACGAGTGAGACCATCTCACGGCGCTCTTTGTCGTCGCCGGCAGCGCGCTGGGCCATGTCGCGAATGTCCGCGAGCGACCAGTGCTCCGACTCTGTCGATCCGCGCAGCACGTCGGCGAACGCCGCGGTGGCGAACGCGAAGCGGAAGTCGTGCGACGAGCTCGCGAACGATGCGGCCACGCCGCCGATCATCGGGAACGCAGCCTCGGTGGCCTTCTCGGCGGTCGGCGCCTTGTGGCGAATGCGGACGCCGCCGAGCGGTGCGGTGGATTGCTTGCCTTCCGCGGTCAGCTCGATCTCGTACATCGCCGTCACTTGGTGGCCCGCGCCAATCTCGCCAGCGTCGACCTTGTCATCGCGGAACGAGTCGTCGGCGATGTCGCGGTTCTCGTATCCGACCAGGCGATAGCGCGAGACCATCTTCGGATCGAAGTCGACCTGGAACTTTGCATCCTTCGCGACCACCTCGAGCGTCGACCCGATCTGCTCCTGGAACACCTTCTTCGCCGCGTCGAGCGAGTCGACGTAGAAGTTATTGCCGTTGCCCTTGTTGGCGAGCTGCTCCATCGTCGCGTCCTTGTAGTTGCCGAGGCCAAAGCCGATCGTCGACAACGTCACGCCTTCCTTCACGCGACCGGCGATGATCTTCAGCAGCTCCTCGTGCGTGTGCGCGCCGACATTCGCATCGCCATCGCTGAGGATGATCACGCGCGAGATGTGGCCGGGGCGCAGGCCCTTCATCGCCTGCTGGTACGCGAGGTCGATGCCCGACGCCATTCCCGTCGAGCCACCGGACTGGAGATCGTCGAGCGCCGACAGGATCTTTGCCTTGTCGCCGGTTGGCTCGAGCACCACGCGCGTGTTGCCCGCATACGTGACGAGCGACACCGTGTCGCCTTCGATCAAGTTCGCCGTGAGAATGCGCAGCGACTTCTTCGCGAGCTCGATGCGATCCGGACCCGACATGGAACCCGAGACGTCGACGAGGAACACGAGGTTCGCCGGCTTGCGCTCCTGCGCGCTCTTGGCCTTCGTCGCCACACCGACGCGCAGAACGTGACGTCCCGGCGAGAGCGGCGACGGAGCGGCCTCCATCAGCACGGCGAACGGCGAGTCCCCGGGCGGGTCCGGGAACGTATACGAGAAGTAGTTCACGAACTCTTCGACGCGAATCGCAGCCTTTGGCGGCAGCGTGCTCTCGTTCAGCATGCGACGCGCGAGCGTGTACGACGCGGTGTCGACATCCGCTGCGAACGTCGAGAGGTTGTCCTTCGACGCATCGACCCACGGGTTGTGGCCGTAGTCCTTGAACGCGTTGTCGCCGTGCCCCTCGGTGACGCGGGGCTGATTCATCGCGACCATCTGCCCGTTCGCAGCCATCGGTCCAGCCGAACCCGCGGCGGCGTAGTCGCTGGCCACCTCCTCGACGGCGCCCGACGCGACCGGCGCGCTCTCGGTGACGTACGCGTCTCGCGACCTCTTGGTGCAGGCGGGAACGAGCAGCGTGGAGCAAAGCAGTAGGGACGCCAGGGTCTTACGCATCGACAAGGAACCTCCTCGGGGTCGTGTGATGCGATTCCACGGACAGGGCGGCGATTTGTTCTGCACGAACTCGTTCTTCTTTGTCGTCGCCTCGCGACAACATTTCCTCCACGGAAGGCACATCGCTTGCTGTTCGTCGCCGCATGCAGACCGAATCGACGACGCCTTCCACCACCAACGGCCGTACCCAACCGGTCACCCCGGACATCGCGACCAAGCCACACGCGCGCCTGCGCCTTCGCAAGGGGCTCTTCGCGGGAGCGCTCGCGGTGATCCCCGCGGCGATCGGCGGCGGCATCGGCACGTTGGTGCGATCGAAGCGTGCGGGTGCGCTCGCGGGCGGAATTGCCGCGGGCGCTTTGGCGCTGGTGCGCTGGCAGCTGCAGCGCTTCTTCAATGACGAGCCGGCCTACGAGTCGGAGAAGCGCATCGGCGATCTCGAGATCCGCCGCTACCAGCCGCACGTCATCGCGCGCGCACACACGATGGTCCCCGATCGCGATCAAGCGCAGGAGCAGCTCTTCGAGCGCCTCGCCAGCTACATCTTCAGCCACGAGCTCCCCATGACCGGGCCGGTCGAGATGAGCGCAGAAGGGCAGGGGTACACGATGGCGTTCGTGATGCCTGCCGGCCGCTCGCTGTTGTCGCTGCCGCGCCCCGAGGACAATCACGTTCGCTTGCTCGAGGTGCCGGCGCGCCGCATCGCGGTGCTCTCGTATCGTGGTCGCTACGATGCCGAGGCCGTCGAGGAGCGCGAGCGCGAGCTGTTGGCGCTCGTCGCCAGCGCGGGGCTCTCGGCGAAGGGACGTCCGATGTTCGCGGGCTTCGACCCGCCGTCGACGCTGCCGCTCGTTCGCCGCAACGAGATCTGGGTGGAGATCGTCTAGCGCGCGACGGTGTTCGTAGGGCCGCGCAGCGCACGCGCCTTCTCGACGAGGCCGATCAGCTCGGCGCGCTCGCCGCTGTCACCCGCAGCGTCACTCGCGACGCTGCTGATCTTGTCGAGCGACCAACCCTTCGCTTCATCGGCGCCGCGCAGCACGTCCGCGAACGCCGCGACCGCGAATGCGAAGCGCAGATCCACCGGAGCGCCGTCGAACGATGGCGCCGCGGCGCCCTGCATCGCGAACACGTTCTCCGTGGCAACGTCACCGTCGGGCGCCTTGTGCCGGATGCGAACCACGCCGAACCCGGTGTTCTGCGCGAGGCCCGTTGGCGTGAGCTCCACCTCGTACATCGCGGTCACCTGATGGCCTGCGCCGATCTCGCCGGCGTCGACGGAGTCCTTGCGGAAGTCGCTATCGGCGATGTTGCGGTTCTCGTACCCGATCAAGCGGTACTTCGCGACGATCGCGGGATCGAAGTCGACCTGCAGCTTCACGTCCTTCGCGACGACCTCGAGCGTGCCACCGAGCTGCGTCTCGAACACCTTTCGCGCCGCGGCGAGCGAGTCGATGTAGTAGTTGTTGCCGTTGCCCTTGTTGGCGAGCTGCTCCATCTCGCTGTCTTTGTAGTTGCCGGTGCCAAAGCCGATCGTCGAGAGCGTCACGCCCTTCTTCGCGCGCTCGGCGATGATGCGGAGCAGCGCTTCGTGGCCCTGCGGCCCGACGTTCGCGTCACCGTCGGACAGCACGATGACGCGCGCATTCGCGCCGGGCATGAGGCCCTTCATCGCTTGCTCGTAGGCCAGATCGAGGCCCGACGCCATCGCCGTCGAGCCGCCCGCCATGAGCTCGTCGATCGCGCCGAAGATCTTGTCGCGATCCTCCATGCCCGTCGGCTCGAGCACCACACGCGTCGAGCCCGCGTACGTCACGAGCGACACCGTGTCACGTGGCCCGAGGTTCTCCGTCAGGATGCGCAGCGCTTGTTGCGCCAGCCCGATCTTGTCGTGCGTGCCCATCGAGCCCGAGACATCGACGAGAAATACGAGATGCGCCGGCTTGCGCTCCGCTTGCGTCTTCACCTTCGTGGCGACACCGACGCGCAGGATGTGAGTCCCGGCGGACAGCGGCGACGGCGCTGCATCCATGATCACGCTGAACGGCGAGCCTGCCGGTGGCGGAGCGAAGGCGTACGAGAAGTAGTTCACGAACTCCTCGACGCGGATGCTCTCCTTTGGAGGGAGAGAGCCTTCGTTCAGCTTGCGCCGCGCGAGCGTGTACGACGCGGTGTCGACATCCGCCGCGAACGTCGAGAGATGATCCTTCGACGTCTCGACCCACGGGTTCTTGCCCCAGTCCGTGTAGCTCTCGCCGCTCTGTAGATCGGACGCGAGCGCGTAGGTCGACGGCGACGCGACGTACATGCTTGGGCCCGCGGACTTGTACCTGTGACCACCACACGCGGCGAGGAGGACGAGAGCGACGGCTCGAAGTTGGCGCATGCCACTACATCGCGAGCTATCGCGCGGCCTTACACGACTGTTCGCCTGTAAGCTCGGAGCACGAGCTGCGTTGCACCCACGTTCCGTAACGGTGGGGCACGCGCGGACGTCGAAGGACCGGATGCGGGTTGTGGCTTTCGCGGCGTTGTTGTGTGGCTGCCTTCGTGCGGATCTCGTGGAGTGCGGCGCGGGCATCGCCTGTGCGGCGCACTCGGCGTGCGCGACGTTCGTCGTCGAGCAGAGACTCGCGTGCATTCCCGATGCGGCGTTCGCTGCGTGCACCGGCGCGATGGCGCTCGATGAATGCACGCTCGACGGCGTGGCGCTCGCGCGGTGCTACGCCACGGACGTCGGGCTCGCGTGCTTGCCGTCGAGTTGCGGCAACCAGCTCATCGATCCCGATGAGGTATGTGACGACGGCAACGCGCTCGTCGGTGACGGCTGCTCCGCCGGTTGCCGCTCCGACGAGACGTGCGGCAACGGTGTGATCGACGGCTTCCTCGGAGAGGGCCGACGCGGCGAGGAGTGCGACGACGGTAACCTCCGCGGGCACGACGGGTGCGCGAGTGATTGCACGGCAGAGCAGCCGCTCGTGCAAGCCATCGAGTCGCCCGTGGCGAACAGTCTGCGGAGCGGTCATCGACTCGCGTACGACAGCGTGCGCGAGCGCGTCGTGATGTTCGGAGGTGGGAGCAACAAGACGCTCGAGCTCGGGCCGGGCGGTTGGGAGATCATGCCGACGACGCTCGACCCGCCGAACCGCGCGCGACACGTGCTCGTCTACGATCCCGTGCACCGTCAGACGATCCTGTTTGGCGGCGCGACGACGTCTCTCTTCGGTGATACGTGGGCGTGGGATGGCTCGTCGTGGAAGATTCTCACCCCGTCGACGACAGCGAGGCCGAGGTCTTCGACGAGCGCGGTGTTCGATCCGGTCTCCAAGCAGCTCCTTCTCTACGGTGGTGTCGGACCTGGAAACGTCGAGCTCGACGAGATGTGGACGTGGACCGGCGAGCAGTGGCTTCCGGTGATCTCGAGCGGGGCATCTCCTGGACCGCGCACGCTCGCGGGGATGGCGCTCGATCCCGCGCGCGGACAGGTCGTGCTCGTCGCAGGAACGTACGGTCTCTCGGACAAGCAGCAGACGTGGATCTGGAACGGACAAGCATGGACGTCCGCAGCTCCTGCGCCCGACGGTCTGCTCGGCGCCGGACTCGCCTTCGATGGTATCGGCGTGATCGGCGTGGGTGGTGACACGACGTGGCGATGGAATGGCACATCGTGGAGCGCCGTCGGAGGAGCGCCGAACGTTGGCCTCGACAATCAGGCGATCGTGTACGAGGCTGCGCGCGATCGCGTGATCGCGGTAGCCAACAGCGGCATGACGTACGCGTGGAATCGCACGAGTTGGTCAGAGCTCAGCTCGAGCACGCTGAGCGTCACCGCGCGCACGACCTTCGCGACCGCGTTCGACGCGAACCGCAACCGCTGGGTGATCCACGGGGGAGAGGTCGGGATGCCCGGCGCGGACAACCGGACATGGGAGCTAGTCGGGCTTCGCTGGGTGTTTCGCGCATCGTCGGGACCGTCGATCGAAGACCGTAGCCCGATGGTCTACGACCTGCGCCGAAAGGAGAGCGTGTTGTTCACGGACGGGAAGACCTGGATTTGGAACGGCTCGACGTGGACGCAGCGCATGTCTTCGCGATCGCCATCCGTGCGCACGCGGACGGCCATGGCGTATGACGCGAAGCGCGGCGTCGCGGTCCTGTTCGGAGGTGCGGAGCACGACGGCTGGAAGAACGACACGTGGGAATGGGACGGTCAGGACTGGACGGATGTCAGTCCCAGCCTGCGTCCCGCGGCGCGAATCGATCACACGATGGCGTGGGACCCGCAGCGTGAACGCGTGGTGGTCGCCTTTGGAGGATCGACCGACACGCCGTTCCAGGATCAGTGGGAGTGGGATGGGGCTGCGTGGACGCGCCGTACGATCGCTGCGTTTCCGACGGCGCGCGCTCGATCCGCATTGGTGTGGAACCCCGCGCGCGCTCGGCTCGCGTTGTACGGAGGCGCACCCGACCTCGGCGATCTGTGGGAGCTCGACGATCGCTGGGAGCAACGCTTCCTGATGTCCGATCCCACCGGCCGCTTCGATCACAGCATGGCGCCCGCGACGGATGGGTCAGGAGTGCTCATCTTCGCGGGCCGAGCCGCCGACGGCCGAGCAGCTGCGTCGCCGTTCGTTCGCGTCGCGTGGCTGAACACGACGACGACGTACGAGGTGTGCACCGACGCGACGATCGATGCGGACGGCGATGGACTCGCCGGTTGCGCCGACGAGGATTGCTGGTGGCGCTGCTCGCCGGAGTGTCCTCCCGATGTCTCGTGTCCTGCCGGATCGCCCACGTGCGGTGACGGAACATGCAGCGCAGTCGAGAGCTGTCGCTTGTGTCCGAGCGACTGCGGAGCGTGTGCGCCGATCTGTGGCGACTTCGTGTGCAGTGCGGGCGAGACGTGCCCCGGCGACTGCTGATCGCCGTAGGACGCTGTCAGTTTTCTTCGACGAGCTTGGCGAGACGCGCGAGCGCGTTGTCCCACTGCGCGGCGATGCGATCGAGGTACGACTTCGCGTCGTCGAAGCGCTCGGGCACGAAGCTCCAGATGTGCTCGCGGCCTCTGCGCGCGCCCGTCACGAGCCCGGCCTCCGCGAGCACTTCGAGGTGCTTGGTGATCGCCTGGCGCGTGACGTGCGCGTGCGCTGACAAGCCTGCGATGGAGTCCGGCCCGTCTGCGCACAAGCGCACGAGCACCTGCAATCGCGTTGCATCACCGAGCGCGGCGAACAGCGGCGCGGCATCGCGAATCGACGACGTGGCCAGCGCGCTACGCGACATGTGCCTCGATGTTCTTCATCTGTTCGGTCCAGCCGCCTTCGTTGTCGCGGAACGCCTTCTCGCGCAGTGCGGGCGGGAGTCTGTCGAAGCCAGACTCGACGAGCGTTAGCTTGGTGCCCCCGCCAGGCGCGTCCTCGAGCGTGAACGTGACGGTCGTCGTGGGATCGGTCTCGAACGACGGGTTGTCCGGCGTGTCGGCGCCCGGATGCCAGCGGAGCTGGAACAGCTGCTCGGGCTCCATCTTCTCGACGAGGAGGACGAGCTTCAGGTGCTCGTAGCCGGGATACGTGATCTGTCCGTGTGCGATCTGTCCGACCACGAACGGCGTCTCGAGCTTCGCGCGGAACCAGGTCCCGAACTCGCTCGCGTCCGTGATCGCGCGCCACACGCGGGAGCGCGGCGCCTTCAACGTGATGTGTCGTTCGATGCGATCCATGAGCAACCTCCGGGTTGCACATTAGCGGAGTGTCGCTGGATGTGCAACCCGCGGGTTGCCAATTAAGGGAGGCCGAAGAATCACCAGAAGGCGACGTGCGTGCCGAGCTCGAACAGCAGCACGTCGGTGAACGCGCCGGCGCCGGTCTTGATGAGCCGCACGCCGCCTTGGAACTTTCCGGCGTGGCCGTAGGCGTAGAAGTTGGCGGTCACGCTGATCTCTTGCTGGTCGCGCGGCGTCTTGCTCTTCAGCGTGACGTCGTTGATGTACGCGTAGCGTGCGACCGCTTCCCACCGCGGCGTGAACAGGTAACCCGCCTGTGTGTGGAAGCCGAACAGCGAGGCCTCTTGCTTCGTGATCGTGTCGCCGTCCTGCGCCGTCAGGAAGTAGACGCCGCCCGTCGTGGAGAAGCCGTGCGCCTTCAGGGTGTAGTCGGCCTGCACCTTCTGGTTGGAGACCGCGTCGTCGTCGAAGTCGCCTTCGAGCCACACGCTCGCGGCGGCTCCGAAGCGGAGCGGGCCGCCCTCGAGGTCCGCTTCGCTGTAGCCCTTGAGGTCCTTCGTGTTGTACCCGACGCGGGCGATGACCGCGGGGCGAAACTCGAGAGGCACGTTGGTGACCGTGGTCGGGCCGATCGTGCCCATGCCCGACATCGGGTCGACCATCACGCTACCGCTGATCGCGGGAACATCACCGCGACCATTGAACACGCCGAGCGTCCACTCGATCTCGGGCGACCGTTCGTAGTTGTTGTGCAACGCGACACCGATATCGCGGCCCGGGCCGAACGCGACGTTCGTGATCGCGCGATTGGTCATTTGCTGGCGGCCCGACGAGTTGATCTGCTGGCGCGAGAACGGTCGCTTCCATTGACCGAAGCGCAGCCAGGTAGTGCCGGCGATACGGACGTCGAAGTGGGCGTCGCGAAGGTTGACGTTGCCGCGGCCGAAGTCGGGCTGGAGCTTGAACGTGAGATCCTTGCCGTGCAGGTTGCCTTGCAGGATGAGGCGCGCGCGCCGAACCTCGAACTGCGGTTGCGAGTCCTTCGTCGCTCTGACGTACGAGTAGTTCATGTACGGCATGAAGCGACCCATGATCGTGAGCGCGTAGGTCCCGTCGTCGCTTCGCAGGAAGAAACCGCCGTCGTACCCGACGTCGAACTTCTTCGCGTCCTGCTTCTCCTCCTCCTTCACCACCGGCGCGGGCAACGTCGACTCCTCTGGAATGAGCGGCTGGTCGGTCGGCGGCGGATTCTCGATAGGCTCGGACGCCTCGTGGGGCGGGGGCTGCGCGAGCGCGACCGAGCTAACCAGGCAGGTCAACGGGAGAAGTGGAGCGACGCGCTTCATCGAGGCTCCGAGTAGTGCACGGCTGATGACGACATCGTGAGGGTCTAGCAAACGTTCTGCTGGCAGCCGATCTCGTCAGCGTCTTCTGGGTGCGTGGCGCGCGCGTTCAGAGCTCGTCCGCCGGCGAGCGGCGAGTCGCGGAGTGGTGGTCCCGAAACTCGCTACTCGCCAGCGGCCTCTGATGCGGGTGAAGCGCGATTGCGTTGGGGACGCAATGGGGCGGCGCGTGGCCCGCGGGGTGAGCGTTGGGACGCTAGGCGCTCGCGACGTCGCTGGCGTTGCGACGCCGCCGGCGTACGAGCGCGAGCAGCGCGACGCCGAGGAGGCTCGTCGTGGTGCTGGCGCCGCGGCCGGCGTTGCAGCCGACGCCCAAAGGGATGGCGGCCGG
>JAEYYV010000291.1 GCA_023428295.1 Pseudomonadota bacterium | reverse complement strand
CGGTCACGCTCGGCGCGGCGCTCGGCCTCGATGCGCTCGCGCTCCGCACGCTCGCGAGCGCGGCGCTCGGCGTCCGGATCGGGCGCCGGCGGACGATAGGTGCGCCGCCGCTCTTCTTCGAGCCGTGCGCGGCGCGCTGCTTCTTCCTGCGCGACACGCACGAGGTACGCCTCGTATGCGGCGTCGCCGACGTTGGGGCGCCACGCGACACGCACCGCGCCGAACAAGACGCCGGTGAGATCGTTCGGCTCGATCGACCAGAAGCGAATGCGCACGCGCGCGCCAGCGCGAACCGTCTGCTCGAGCCGCACGCGGATCAACGTCTGCGGCGTGAAGGTCGGCTCCTCGGTGCGCTCGAGCTGCACCGCCGGGGTCGTGGGCGGCTCGTCGTCGACGACGCGGCGCCCGGGCACCACGGGCGTGTTGGTCGTGGTGGCGCCACCGGGACGGCCGAGCACGTAGCGCTCGCGCGCGTCGGCGACGCACTTGGCATTGTCGGGTGCGCCAAAGGCGCGGCCATCGCGATCGATCGTGGTGTCGGTCTTTGCGAGCTCGGTCCCGTCGACGAGCATCACCGCCTGCAGCGCGATCTTGCGCGGCGTTGCCACGCGTAGCTCGAGCTCCTCGCCCCACTTGTTCCCGGTGACGGGCAGCTCGATCTCGAACGGTCCCTGACCGCAGGTCGAGACCGCGCGATACCACTGGAGGTCGCCGATCTGGGGCTCGAGCCGCGGTGTGGAGCCACCGGGGCTGGTCGGGCCGGAGGCCGCGCCGCCACCACAGGCAGCGACGACGATCACCATGGACAGCAGGCAACGCATCGGACTCGACCGCAGCATGCGGTGTGCCACGCCAGATTACCTGCTTTGGGAGGCACTTCGTGAACGGCCGGCTTCAGAGCGCGTGCGCGAATAGCGACAGATCCCGCAGCGTTCTACCGGTGGACGAACCGTGATACGTCCGGGTGCCGTATGGACAAAATCGTCGTCGAGGGTGGCTCGAAGCTCGTCGGAACCATTCCGATCAGCGGCGCGAAGAACGCTGCTCTCCCCCTGCTCGCCGCGGCGCTCCTGCCGACTGGCGCTTCCACGTTCAAGAACGTCCCGCAGCTCGCGGATGTGCGAACGATGGCGAAGCTCCTCCGCATGCTCGGATGGACCGTCGACGAGACGAAGAATCCCAAGGGCTCGCCAGCGCTGACCATCGCACCGCCCACGGGCAAGAAGAAGCCAAAGCTCGAAGCGCCGTATGACCTCGTGAAGACGATGCGCGCGAGCGTCCTCGTGCTCGGGCCACTCGTCGCTCGCTATGGTCGCGCGCGTGTGTCGCTGCCGGGCGGCTGCGCGATCGGCGCGCGTCCCATCGATCAGCACTTGAAGGGCCTCCAAGCGCTCGGCGCGAAGGTCACGCTCGATCACGGCTACGTCGATGTCGAAGCGAAGCGCCTCCGCGGCGCGACGATCGTCCTCGACATGCCCACGGTCACCGGCTGCGAGAACTTGATCATGGCCGCCGCGCTCGCGAAGGGTCGCACCGTGATCGAGAACGCCGCGCGCGAGCCGGAGGTCGAGGAGCTCGCCACCGTGCTCAACAAGATGGGCGCGAAGATCAAAGGCGCGGGCTCGCCGCTCATCACGATCGAAGGCGTCGACGAGCTGTTGCCGATCGAGCACGCGATCATGCCGGATCGCATCGAGGCAGGAACGTTCGCCGTTGCCGCCGCAATGAGCAGGGGAGACGTGCTCCTCGAAGGCGCGGTGCCCGAGCACCTCGACGCGGTGATCGCCAAGCTGCGCGCGACCGGCGTCCACGTCGCGGCGGAGTCCGGCGGCATTCGGGTGAAGGGCACGGGCGAGCTCCAGCCCGTCGATATCGTCACGCAGCCACACCCGGGCTTTCCGACGGACATGCAGGCCCAGTTCATGGTGATGGCGTGCATCAGCAAGGGCCAATCGGTGATCAAGGAGATGATCTTCGAGAACCGCTACATGCACGTCCCCGAGCTCGGCCGCATGGGCGCGGATATCGTGATCGATGGGCGCACCGCGATCGTGCGTGGCGGAACCAAGCTCACCGGCGCGTCGGTGATGGCCACGGATCTGCGCGCGTCGGCGAGCCTCGTGCTCGCGGGCCTCGTCGCGACGGGCAAGACGGAGGTGCTGCGCGTGTATCACCTCGATCGCGGCTACGAATCGATCGAGAAGAAGCTCCGCGGCGTCGGGGCGAAGATCAAACGCGCGAAGCAGTGATCACGCCGCGGCGCTCGACCGCACGGTGAGGGGGAACTGCAGCGTGAACGTCGTGCCCACGCCGTGCTGGGTCTCGAACTGGATCGAGCCACCGTGCCGCTCCATTGTCGTGCGGACGAGTGGAAGTCCCTGCCCCGTCCCCACACCGCGCGGCTTGGTCGTGAAGAACGGCTCGAACACCTTCTCGTGATGCTCGGGGGCGATGCCGGTGCCCGTATCGCTGATCGAGACAGACACACCACCGGACGTGGCGCGCGTCGCCACCGTGATCGTGCCGAGCCCTCGATGCGGCTTCGCGCGAATCGCGTGCGCGGCATTGATGAGGAGGTTCATGATCGCGCGACCGACCTCGTCGGCGTGTCCCTGGATCGGCGGGACCTCCTCGAGATCGAGCGCGAGCTCGGCGTCGTACTTGTACTGCGAGCTCGCGAGCTCGGACGCGATCCTGACCTGATGGTTGAGATCGAGCGGCTCGGGCTCGGTGCTCGTGTGCGAGTACTCGCGAACGCTGCGCACGATCGCGGTGATGCGGCCCACGCCATGCGTCGCATCCTTGACCGCCGTACGTAGATCGTCGAGCGGTGGAGTGATGACGGGCGAGTCGACCATCTCCGTCACCAGCTCGTCGAGAAAGTCGAGGCTCGACTGGATGTACTGCGCAGGCGTGCTGATCTCGTGCGCGATGCCGGCGGCGAGGCGGCCGAGCTCCTCGAACTTCTGGTGATGCGCGAGCTCCACTTCGAGGCGGCGCCCCACCTCGTGCTCCACGCGCGCTTCGAGCTCTTGCATGCGAGCGGCGAGCTCGCGACCTCGTCGCGTCTTCTCGCTGAGACACGCGGCGAGCTGGCGAACTTCGATCGCGTCGAACGGCTTGCGCAGGATCAGGAGCTGATCGCGACGCGGAACCTTTGCGAGGATCTCCTGCCACGAATAGATCGCGTGTGCGGTGCACAACACGATCTCGAGATCGGGTTGCAACTTCCACAGCGCGATCGCCGTCTCCACGCCGTCGATACCCGGCGGCATGTGCACGTCGACGAACGCTACCGAGAACGGCGTACCGCGAGCGATCGCGCGCTGGCAGGCCTGCACTCCCTCGAGTCCTTGCCGCGCGTAGTGCATGTCGTAGGTCGGAAGCCCTGCGCGGACCGACGCCTTGACCTCGCCGCCGAGCGCGGCCTCCAGATCGTCGAGGGAGATCGACGCGTCACTCGACTGGTGTGCGTCCACGCCGAGGAGCTTCGCGAACATCTCGATGATCGGCTCCTGATCGTCGACGACAAGAATACTGGGCAACATGGTCATGACTCGATCTCCTCGAACGGAATCGTGAGCGTGAAGGTGGCGCCCTTGCCAGCGCCCGGACTGCTGCAGTCCAAGGAGCCGTGCATCTGGCGCGCTGCAAAGGCCGACGAGTGCAGGCCGTAGCCGTGACCGTTCGCCTTGCTCGTCACACCCGCGCCGAAGATCTTCGCAGCGAGATCGGGTGCGATCCCCACGCCCGAGTCGCTCACGCGGATCTGCATGCGCTGATCCTGGCGCTCCACCGCGATGGCGATCCGCTGCGCGCCGCCATGCGCTTGCACGGCATCGCGCGCGTTGGAGACCAGGTTCACGAGGATCTGCAGGATGCGATGGCGATCGGCCATCACGGCGCCAGCTAGGGATTCGTCGACGGACACCTCGAGCTTGATCTCGCCACGACGATGCGGTGGACAGCTGATCTCGATCGCTTCCGAGATGACCTCGTCGATGCGCGTGGGCTCCGCCGTGCTGCGGATGCGCGCGTACGCGTTCTGCATCGAGACCACGCGCTTCACGTGATCGACGTGGTTCGCGAGCGTGAAGAAGTCCGTGCGCACCTTCTCGCGTGCCTTCTCGAACGTCTCGTGGAGCACCTGGAGGTACTTGATCGCGTGCTGCACCTTCTCGACGTCCACGCTGCCGGCAGCGACCGACGCGTCGAGCAGCTCGGCCAAGCGGCGAATGCGATCGTGCGGATGACTCTCCAGCCGTTCGCGCATGAGCTCGAGCGTGACGTTGACGGCCGTGAGCACGTTGCCGACGTTGTGCAACACGCCCGTCGCGACCTCGGCCATGCCTGCCTGGCGCGAGGCCGCGAGCAGCTCTTGTTGGCTGCTCTCGTGAAGGCGTTCGAGCATCGCGCGCAGCGAGTCCGCGAGCTGCATGAGCTCGTCAGCACCTTCGACGGTGGGCAGCTCGGGTGGGCCCTCGCCGCGCGAGATCCGGAGCGCCGTCTTGGTCAGCGCACGCACCGGACGCAGCAAGTACGTGGCGAGCACCATGGTCGCGAGCACGCCGATCGCGACGACGAGCAACACCGTGAGCCCCACGGTGTGCCGCATCTGATCGCGCTCCTGGCGCAGGTGCTCGAGCGAGAAGCCGAGATCCAGCATGCCGCCCGTCGTCGCGATCGGCAGCGTCACGAGCAGGGTGTCGCCATCGATGTGCACGGTGGCCGTCGAAGCCCATGTGTGATTCGCGGGCACGGCGTCGGGGCGCCACACGGCGAGCATCTTGCCTTCGGCGGTTCGCACGAGCCCGAAGCGCGCGTCGTGGGTCGCGGTGAGCCATTGCAGGATCGAGGACGCGTTGTCCGGGTCGTCGAACTCGACGGCAGGGCCGAGCGCGGTGGACATCACTTGCGCGAGCGAGGTCGCGCGATCCTTGGCATCCGACTCCGCTTGGTTCGCCATCCGCGACGGAAAGAACGCGAGCATGAAGACGCCGATCGCGGCGAGCAGCGTACTGAACAGCAGCGCCATTCGCACGCCGAGCGAGGACAGCCACGGGCGCTTCACTTGTGTGCGACCTCGGTGACGAGACGCGCGAGCTGCAAGAGCCCTGCGCCGAACCGCGCGCCCTCGGCCTTCGAGGCTTCGAGGTTGATCACGATCTGATCGCGCTCGCGCGCCGCGATGATGCCGACGGACAGGCCGCGCGCGACATCACTCTCGCGCAGGGAGATCGAGAGCACCTGGTTCGCGCGCGCAGCGGTCTTCAACGCGACGAGCTTGTCGCCGATATCGTCGACGACGAGCATCGCGCCTGGTGTCTTCGCCGCGAGCGCTGCCGAGATCGCCTTCTCCGGGCCTGCATCGAACGAGACGATCTTGATCGCGCGACCGCCGACCTTGGCCTTCGGCATCATCGCGAGGCCTGCCTCGAAGCGCTCGCGCATCGCGCGCCCCTCGGGCGTCGGGCTCGAGACGAGAGCGATCGTCACGGTCGCGCCGGGGCATCGCTCGGCGAGCTGCTTGTCGTACGCGAGGATGCGCAGCGCGATCAGCGCTTGCCGGCCGGCCGCCTTTGCCTCCGCATCCGAGGGCTCCGCGCGCGCGACGCCGCCGAGCAACAGCAGCGACACGACGAGCGCGATCACGCGCGCGATCACGGTTCGAGCCCCACCGAGAGCCGCAGCCACACGGTGCGTGGATCGTGAGGGATGCGGGTCTGGCGATGCTCCTCGCCACTCGGGTCCCCACCGCGCTCGTCGAAGAGGTTCGTGACGCCGAGGGTGAGATCGAGCGACTTCGTGAGGTCCGGGACGGTGACGACCGCGTTGGTGGTGAACAGCGCATCCACCATGGCGCCGCTGTACGACGTGCGCTTGCCGACGAAGAAGCTCTCGACGCCAGCGCGCACGCGACCGAGCGGTGCAAACACGCGCAGCGAGGCGAGCATGGATGGCGAGTTCGCGAGCGTGGTCTCGTCGTCGTTGCGCGCGTGCGAGAACGAGTAGGTCGCGTTCAGCTGGAGGCGCTTCCACCGCCCTTCGATCTCCGTCTCCACTCCGTACGAGTGCGCGCCACCGCGGTTCTCGAAGACGCCGGTGGTGATGGCGTCGTTCATCTGGATGCCGATCAGGTTCGTGACGTTCTGTCCGAACCCGACGACGAGGACGCGCAGGTGCTCGCCGAGGTAGCGCTCGATGCTGAGCTCGCCGGTGACGCTGCGCTCGGGCTCCAGGTCCGCTGGCGGCAAGCCAGCCGCGGTCGAGTAGAACTGCTCGTAGATCGTCGGCGGGCGATAGCCACGCGAGACGGACGCGCGGATGCGACCCAGCTGGCCGCCGTCGAGCAGCAAGCCCGCTTGCGGGTTCACGACCAGACCGAATGCGTCTGCGTGGTAGTCGCCGCGCACGGAAGCAAAGCCGACGACGTGATCGACCACGCGCGCACCGGCGTGCGCGAACAGCGAGCCGACGCGCGACGGATCTCTTCGATCGAGGACGTACTCGTCGCCGCTCGGGTACGCGTAGTACGAGGATTGCGTCGTCGACGACGAGCGACCTGCGATGCCCATCGCGATCTCGGCGTCGGTGACGTGCGTGCCGAGAGAGGCCCACTTGTAGCGACCCCGGACCTCGCCGCGCACGGTCTTCGCTGTCGCGCTGTCGTAGTTCGTCACGAGGCCGATGCCGTCCGGCGCCATCTCGTGTTCCGCGAGCGGATACGTCCCGGCGTACGCCCAGTAGTCGGCGGCGAGCTGACCGACGAGATCGAACGACGGCGTTGAGTGCCGGGCGACCACGTCGGCGTAGACCCGATCGTCGAACGTCTCGAGCGGGCTGCCGATCAGCGAACCGAACGAGGCCGTCGGAACTTCCTTGCGGCGGCGCGAGGTGAGGACGTGCGCCTCGACATGCTTCGTTCGCAGCGAGGCGTACAACGCGCCGATCTCCTCGCCGTCGGATCCATGAACAACGCCGTCGCACCGCTCGAGCGCGCCGTGTGCGTCCACACACGGCTCGTCTGTCGTCACGAGCTCGGGCATGTATATCGCGGACAGGCCGGGGTCGTACGTGTACTGGCCGGCGAAGAAGATGTCCTTGCCGTTCGTCACGGTGCCGTAGCTCGCGGCGACGTCTTCACCGCGTGATTCGATCGCCGAGCGATTCGACGGATCGACCGACGTCTGCGCGGTCGCGCGCGTCGTCGACGTCACGTGAACGCCGGGCCTCGTCGCACCACTCGCGGTGACGATCTGCACGGCACCGAGGAGCGCATTCCCGCCGTGCACCGACCATGCACCACCACGAACGAGCTCGATGCGCTCGACGGCGATCATCGGAAGCCCGAGCTCGCCGCCCAGGCTCGCTTGGCCGTACACCGCGTCGTTGATCGGATGGTTATCGATCGAGAGCGCGAAGCGCGTGTTGTAGTCGCCGGGGATGCCGTAGCCTCGCGCGCCGATATAGCTGTAGTTGCGATCGTTGCCGACGTAGACGCCGCGCATGCCTTGCAGCGCATCGCGAACGGTGCGGTAGCCAAAGCCGCGAAGCGTGTCGGCCTGCATCGTCGACACGAGCGTCGGCGAATCGGACGGCTTGGCCGCGTAGCCGGACGCAGCGGTCACGGGTTGTTCGAGCAGGTCCTCGAGCATGAAGACCTCGACGTCTTCGACGGAGCCGAGCTCGATCTCGGCCGTGATGTCCTGGGCGTACGCGGGAACGACTCCCACGAGCACCAGTGCAACCCACGCCGGACGCGCCTTCACCCCACGCTAAGTCGCCCACGTGGCGACTTTCGATAGGTGGGAGATCAGCCGACGTGGACCGCGAGATCGTCGTCCACGATCCGCACGCGAACCGTGGTGCCGGCGCCTTCACTCACACCGAACACGCCGAACGCCGCGTCTTCGAGGTGCCGCGTCAGTGTCGACGCGAGCCCACGCGCCCCGGTCTCGCGACGGAGCGCGTCCTCCACCACGTGGTCGAGCACCTCGTCCTCGATCACGAGATCGAAGCCCTCGAGCTTGAACTCCCTGGTCATGCGCTGGATGACATCGGTGCGCAGGATGTCCTCGAGCGTGCCGGCGTCGAGCGCCCGGAACGGCACGACGCGCGTGAACCGTGCGACGAGCTCCGGGAGAAATCCGTACGCTTGGAAGTTGGCGACGTTCTCCACCTGCTCGGCCGAGAAGTCGACGGCGATCGCTTCGGGGTCGACACCGCTCGCGCTCTGATCGCGACCGAAGCCGATCTGATCCCGCATCGCGCGGCGATGTGCGATCTGCTGAAAGCCGCTGAACGCGCCGGCGGCGATGAACGCGATGTCCGCCGTCGACATGACGACGTGATCTGCGTACGAGCTGTGCGTGAGATCGAGCGGGACGACGACCTCGCTCGCCTCGAGCATCTTCAGGAGCTCGCGCTGGACGCCCATGCCGGTGACGTCCTTGGTGGTGCCCGCGCCGGCGAAGATCGCGTTGTTCTGGCCGGACGCGATCTTGTCGAACTCGTCGAGGCAGACGATGCCGACCGACGCGAGCATCGGATTCTCGTCCGCGGTGTGCAGGAGGCGCGTGAGGATCGTGGAGGGATCCTGTCCGACGTAGCCGGTCTCCGAGTATGTCGTGATGTCGACGAGCGCCGTGGGCAGCTTCAGGATCTTTCCGAACAGGGTCTCGACGAGAAACGTCTTGCCCGAACCGGTGGGACCGACGCACAGAGCGTTGGACTTGCGCGGAAGCTCCGCGCGGTCGACACCGTCCACGTAGATCCGCTTGATGCGCTTGATGTGGCGATAGGCCATGAGGCACAGCGCGCGACGCGCGGACTCTTGCCCTCGATAGCCGTGCTCTTGCAGCGCCTGAAACATCGCCTGTGGCGAAGGGCTGGGCAGCTCGCGCACGAACTTGATGAAGTGCTCGAGGCCCTGCTTGCGTACCTTGCGGTTCGGTTCCATGTTCGGCGACGCCTCGTCGAAAACCTCGACGGAGATGATAGCGGATCGGGATCGATTGACCAATCGGGCATCGGTGGTGCCTAATCGGTGACGGTGAGCACGCCGAGCCTGGTGCGTCCATTTCTCGATGCCGTGCCCGCGGGGAGCAGGCCGGTCCTCGAGGCGGTTCCCGACCTCGATCGGCGGCTCTGGAACATCGTCGCCGAAGGACGCGCCGTGTGGCCCGACCTCGCCATCGATGCAACGGATGTCGTGCAGTTCGTCGGGCGACAGATCACGGAGGACCTCGCCGACGGCGCGCTCGACGGGCTCCGCCCCGCCGACCTCTATCTCGCCGCTGCGTGTGCCAAGGGGCTGACCGCGGCGATCAACGCGTTCGACCGCGACTACATGAAAGAAGTCGATATCGCACTCGCGCGCATGCGCATCGGCCCGCCCCGGCTGTCGGATGTGAAGCAGCTTGTTCGCCAGCGCTTGTTCGTCGGTGGTGGCACCGCGGGCCAACCCACGAGCGCCGGCAAGATCGCCGAGTACGGTGGTCGTGGCGATCTTCGTCGGTGGGTCCGCTCGGTCGCCGTGCGGACGTGCCTCAACGATCTGCGCAAGGGAAAGCGCGAGGTGCTCGTCGATGACGATCATCTGATCGCGCAGCACGCCGTGTCTTCGGACGATCCCGAAGTCGACTACATGAAGCGCACGTACTCCAACGAGTTCAAGCAAGCGTTCTCCGAGGCGCTCGCGAGCTTGGGGCCGCGTGAACAAACGCTGTTGCGCTACCACCACGTCGACGGCCTCAACATCGACGAGATCGGCGCGATCTATCGCGTGCATCGCGTGACCGCGTTTCGCTGGCTCGAAAAAGCGAAAGAGCTGCTCGTGCGCCAGACGCTCGACGCGCTTCGCGCGCGGCTCAAGCTGCCTGCGGCGGAGCTCGACAGCGTGCTGCGCATGATTCGCTCGCAGATCCACCTGTCGCTGATCCGTCACCTCGGTGGCCCGAGCGACAAGGTCGATGACGACGCGATGGAGCTCGATCCGAGCGAGCTCGAAGAAGTGGACGCGACCTGATGCGGAAGACACGTGGGGGCGGCGAGCTAGCGATCGCCGGGCTGGTCATCGCCGTCGTGGCGATGCTCATCGTCCCGCTTCCGCGCCCGCTCCTCGACGCGCTGCTCGCCCTCAACATCGCCATCGCGGTCGCGCTGCTGATGGCCGCCGTGTTCACGCCCAAGCCGCTCTCGTTCACGTCGTTCCCCACGCTGCTCGTCGTGACCACGCTGTTCCGCGTGGGGCTCGAGGTGTCGGCGACGCGCCTCATCCTCGCCGATGCCGACGCGGGCGAGGTGGTTCGCGCGTTCGGCAGCTCTGTCGTAGCCGGCTCGCTCGTCGTGGGCCTCGTCGTGTTCGCGGGGATAACGATCGTGCAGCTGATCGTCGTCGCGCGTGGTGCCGAGCGCGTCGCCGAAGTAGCGGCGCGCTTCGCGCTCGATGCGATGCCCGGCAAGCAGATGGCGATCGACGCCGAGCAACGCTCTGGGTCCATCGATGCGGAGCGCGCACGCGAGCGCCGCGCGGATCTCGAGCGAGAGTCGCAGCTGTACGGCGCCATGGACGGCGCGATGCGCTTCGTGAAGGGCGACGCGATCGCCGCGATCGTGATCGTCGTGATCAACTTGATCGGCGGTCTCGTCATCGGCGTCGGTCAGCGCGGCATGAGCGCGGGCGATGCGGTGCAGACGTACTCGCTGCTCTCGATCGGCGGCGGACTCGTCGCTCAGATCCCGTCGCTCATCGTCGCGGTCGCGTCCGGCTTGCTCGTCACGCGCGTCGCGTCCACCGGCGATGCGGCGCTCGGCGCGGATCTGCCGCTCCAGCTCGGTCAGCCGCGCGTGCTGCTCGGCGCTGCGCTCCTTCTGCTCGCGCTCGGCGTGGTGCCCGGTCTGCCGCACGTGCCGTTCCTGGTGCTCGGTCTCTTCGCACTCGCGCTCGGGGTGATCGCCGTTCGCCGCGTACCCACGACCATCGTCGCCGACGAAGCGGGCGCTTCCGCGGTGCGCGGTCCGCGGCTCGGCCTGCGCGTCGCCAAGGTCCCCGACGGTCTGCACGCGACCCTCGCCGAGGTCCGCGCCGAGCTCGCGCACAAGAGCGGCATCACGCTGCCGCCCCTGTCCGTCGCCATCGATCCGGCGGCCGGTGACGAGATCGTGGTGACGCTCGACGCCACACCGGTCGCGTGGCTATCCGTCGATGATCAGCGCGCGAAGCTCGGCACCCCCATCGCGCCCCGCGTGGCCGAACTCGTCGG